>JAJQET010000183.1 GCA_021201515.1 Clostridiales bacterium
TCCCTAAATGAAGCGCAGGCTGTCGCTGTGAAGACTGCGCTGTCTCCGGATACATAAGATGACGTTAATGGCTGGCTCCAAGCGTTCATACTATTACCGGTAATTTTGATGATTGCCAACAGGAATGCAGCCCTGCCGGAAGGGCAGGAACGCTTTCCTTCAAAGAACTGTAATCTGAGGAGTTCAACCCCCGCCGGGAGAGCAAGAGCGGCGAGCGCTCCGTCCAACCGCTTTGCCTGAGGAAAGGAGGCCCTCATGTCGATGCCGGCCCCTCTCCCCTGGCTGCGGCCAGTTCCTCCCCCGTCAGCGCCTGCACCACATAGCCGCCGATCATCAGCCCCGCCGCCGCCGGGACGAAAGCGGTGCTGCCGGGGACGGCCCGGCGGCACGGCTCCGGCGTCTCTGCCACCCCCTCCGTCAAAGGGGTCAGGGTCTCCTCTGTGGAGTAGAGCACCGTCAGGTGCCTGATGCCCCGCCGCCGCAGCTCGTAGCGCATGACCCGTGCCAGGGGGCACATGGAGGTTTTCGTGATGTCCGCAATGCGGAGCTGGGCGGGGTCCAGCTTGTTCCCCGTCCCCATGCAGCTGATGATGGGGGTGTGGGCCGCCAGGCACCGCTCCGCCAGCTCCAGCTTGGCGGAGACGGTGTCCACCGCGTCCACCACATAGTCGTAGGCGGTGAAGTCGAACTCCCCCGCCGTCTCCGGCAGGAAGAAGCATTTGCGGGTGCTGACCGCCACGGCGGGGTTGATGTCCCTGGCCCGCTCCGCCATTACGTCCACCTTGTACCGGCCCAGGGTGGAGTGGGTGGCGATGATTTGCCGGTTCAGGTTGGTCAGGGTCACGGTGTCCGGGTCCACCAGCTCCAGCGACCCGACCCCGCTGCGCACCAGCGCCTCCGCCACATAGCCGCCCACGCCGCCGACGCCGAACACCGCCACCCGGCTTCCGGCCAGCCGGGCCATGGCGGCCCTGCCCAGCAGCAGCTCCGCCCTTCCGAACTGTTCCATACGGTTTGCCCCCTCACAACGTCTCGTTCATACTGCCTGTCCGATAGCCCTGCAGGTCCAGCGCCACATAGGAGAAGCCCAGCCCCCGGAGAGTCTGAACCACCCTTGTCCGGGTCTCCGGCTCCAGCAGCCTGGGAAACTCCTCCGGCAGCAGCTCGATCCGTGCCATCGTCCCATGCACCCGCACCCTGGCCTGGGTGAAGCCCAGCTCCGCCAGCAGCTGCTCCGACCGGTCTACCCGCTCCAGCCCCTCCCGGGTGATGGACTCCCCGTAAACAAAGCGAGAGGCCAGACATGCCAGGGAGGGCTTGGCCCAGGTGGGCAGCCCGGCCTCCCGGCTCAGGGTGCGGATGTCTGCCTTGGTCAGCCCTGCCGTCCGCAGGGGGCTTTCCACCCCCAGCTCCGCAATGGCCCGCATACCGGGGCGGTAGTCACCTTCGTCGTCCAGGTTGGAGCCTTCGGAGAGGTTGGCCATGCCCTGCTCCGCCGCCACCGCCTGAATCCGGCGGAAGAGCTGGCGCTTGCAGAGATAGCAGCGGTCCGGCGGGTTCTCCGCAAAGCCGGGGATTTCCAGCACGTCCAGATCGACCCACACCTGCCGAATCCCCCGCCGGACGCAGAAGTCCTCCGCCTCCGCCGTCTCCCGCCGGGGAAAGGCGGAAGAGCGGACGGTGACGGCGATGGCCCTGTCCCCTAAAGTCTCATGGGCCATGTGCAGCAGATAAGCGGAGTCCACCCCGCCGGAAAAGGCCACCGCCGTACTGCCCAGACGTAGCAGCGACCCCCGGAGCCGCCGCGCTTTTTCATGAAGCGCATCCATCCTATGTCCCCTCTCCCGATATTCCTGCTCATTTTTACGCACTATAGCATGAAACCGGGCCTCTGTCAACCGCCCCACCACCGGGCCAGCAGCCCCCTGAGCCGCTCCTGCCAGCGGCGGCATTCCGCCCCGCTCTCCAGGCAGAGGACGGCCAGGGCGTCTCGCCGGGTGCGCTCCTGCTGCATGCGGTAGCCCTGGGCCAGGTCAGCCAGCTCCTGGTATAGCCGCCGGAGGCCCTCCCGGCTGTTTCCTGCCCTGTCCGGGCAGGCGGTTTGCCCTGACCGCAGCCAGGCCCCGCCTTCCAGATAGCAGAAGGCGGCCAGCCGCCGCCCCCGCTGAAGGGCGCAGGCGGCGCAGTCGTACAGCTCTGCCGACCCGGTGCGCCGTGCCAGCTGCTTGGCCGCCCGGCTCAGGGCCAGCTCCCCCTCCACCTGCCGCCGGAAGAAGTCGTCCTCCGTCTCCCGGGGAGGCTCCTCCTCCGGCGGGGGTTGGAGGGCCGGAAGCACCGGCCCTCCCCCTTCCGGCATGACCCGTTTCCACACCTCGGCAAACCGCAGGGCCTCTTCCTGGGCCCGGTCAGACCCTTCCATCGCCGCCGCCCCCTTTCCCTTCCATCCTATGCCGGTTCCCTCAAGGGGTGCCTGGTGCGGCCTCGGAAAAATTCTTCGCAAACCGGGCCCTTCCTGCGGCAAAGCGTTTGCAATTTCCACAGGGGTGTGCTATACTGAAACAAATCTGTGGGGATTCCGCGCTCTGTGGCCCTTTTGCTTTGCCTCCGCATTCGCCCTGTCCCCGGCACTTTTTTCCGTGAGGTTTTTGGCATGAAAGAGAAAACACGTTATCAGGAGGCAAACCTGGCCTTTCTGCTGCTGGTGGGCCTCCTGGCGATTTGGGCGCTGGGCTCCTACGCCGCCCGCTCCACCACCGTGGGGGTGATCTATGGCTGCGTCAACCTGGCGGCATGGCCTCTGATTGCCTGGCTGCTGGGGCGGGAGATCCGCTGCGTGGAGCAGACAAAGGATTCCCTGACAAAGACGGTGCTGGGCCTGCTGGGGCTGTATGTGGTACAGAAGGTGCTGATTTTCTGGAGCAAGCTGGCCAGCGGCAGGGGCGCCTCCCTGGGGTTTCTCAATGATGAGAACACCGCCTGGCTCTACCTGTGCGGGGCGGTGTGGCTGCTGCTGGCCGTCCTGATCGAACGGAAGGGCTGGAAACACGGGCCGGTGCTGGCGGTGAGCGTGGCGCTGGGCTGCGTGGCAGGCTACCTGCCGGTGCTGGAGGACGTCCTCTGCCTGCACAAGCTGTTTGTGTTCTTTCCCCTGTTCCTGGTGGGATTCTGGGGTCTCCCCCATCGGCTGGAGGCGTTTTTGAACCGAAAAGGGGTGCGCCTCCTGTCCCTGGCGGTGCTGCTGGCCGTGGCCGGGGGGTGCTTGGCGGCTGCGAGGCCGCTCTACAACAATGTGGACTTCCTGACCGCCGCCAGCGCCTATGCCTCTCTGGGGAATACCTGGCTCAGCGCCTTCGGCGGGCTGTTCCGCCTGGCCTGGTACGGCGTCGTCGCCGTGACGGGGTGCGCTCTGCTCGGCGCCATGACCCGGAAGAAGCTCCCCCTGCTGACCCTCTGCGGCAGGCGGTGGTTCAGCGTGTACTTCTGGCTGCGGCCGGTGACCTACTTCCTCTTTGCCCGCATTGTGAAGGTGCTGATGGCCTGCAGCGTCCTGGGGAAGGCAGACGCCGTCTTCATCTGCCTGGCCCTGCTGCCGGTGCTCAGCCTTCACAGCCTGGAAACGGCGGCGAAGGGAATCTTCCACTGGTACGATGGGTTGAAGGCCCTGTCCGGGCGGCTGGCCTCCGGAAAACGGGAGGGCTGATCGTCCTCATTCTAAAAGATGCTACAACGCGCAGGGCGTCGGAGGGGCATCCCTCCGGCTGGCGCTGCCAGTTCCAAACTGTCATTATAAGGAGGCCATCCCATGGCACAAGAACACGTAAACCTGCACGCCCAGGACCTGGTCGCCGCCGTCAAGGCGTTTCAGGCGGAGCAGAGCCAGGAGCATAACCGGGCCCTGTCCTTGGCGCTGACCGACCCGGCGGTGCGCTTCCTCCTGCCCCTGGGGGAGGACGGAAAGCGCATTATGATGCTGAACTCCCCGGACGGGCGGCGCTTCTTCCCCGCCTACACCAGCGGGGCGGAGGCCCAGAAGAACAAGCTGCTGACGAAAAAGAGCCGGGCCATCGCCGCCACGCTGGAGCGCTACGGTGAGCTGCTGGAGCAGAATGAATCGGTTTCCGGCCTCATCATCGACCCTCAGGGGCTGAACTTCCCCCTGCCCCGGGAGACCGTATTGAAGCTCCGCCTGCCCAAGCTGGATAACAGCCGTGTGCTGGACGCCATCGCCGCATGGAAGGAGGACAAGAGCCAGGAGAACAGCGTGCAGATCACCCTGGCCCTTCTGGAGGACGAGACCCAGTTCCTGCTGCCCATGGGGGCCGACGGCAAGGGCATCCTCATGCTGAAAAATGCGGAGGGGCAGCAGTTCCTGGCGGCCTACACCAGCCAGGAGGAGGCCCGGAAGGACCCCTCCGTCACCGGGGAGAGTCGGCTGCTCCCCCTGAATCTGGCGGGCTACAGCGCCATGCTGGAGAAAACGGAGGCCATCAGCGGCCTCGTCATCGACCCCCGCTCCGCCAACTTCGCCCTGTCCAGGGAGATGGTGCTGAAATTAAAGGCCCAGAAGGAGGCCAGGGATAAGCTGCCCAAAGGCCCCATGAAGGTGCTGACCCCCAAGGAAACCATTCAGAACGACATGACGCGGGCCGTTGGGAAGGAGCTGTACAAAATCCTCGAAGTGGACTCCTGCTATCTCCGCATCACCCAGCGGGGCGAGGGGGAGGAGGCTGTCCGTGGCTGGCTCTTCGTGGTGGAGTACTACGGCGAGGACTATGCCGGCGTCTGCCGCACCATCTTCGACACCTGCAAGCCCTTCCTGAACCCGGAGGACACCAGGGTGGAATTCACCCAGCTGGACAGCGAGCTGGGCCAGCAGGTCACCCAGCAGGGCGACCCCTTCTTCCGCCGCCAGATGCTGTGGGTGTGATCCACGTTCCAAATCGTCAAAAACGCTCCCGCCCTTTTGGGGCGGGAGCGTTTCGTTATGCGTCATCAGGTTCCGCGTCAGGGTTTACCCTGTCCTTTAGCAGCTTGCCTGGCTTGAACTGCACCACCCGATGGGCGGGCACGTCCACCGGTTCCCCGGTGGACAGGTTGCGGCC
>JAJQET010000261.1 GCA_021201515.1 Clostridiales bacterium
AGGGGGCAGCGGCTGAGCTGCCCCCTTTTCTTCTAAAAAAGTGCGGTAATTTATCTTGTGTTTTCCGTTTTTCTGGTTGACTTTTTCCGGAAAGTCTCTTATAATTGAGAAAACGAAAGACCCGGATTGTTTCCTCCAAAGCGACCATACTGTTTCACCGCGAAAGGAGACCGCATTGATGCTACAGGAAAATGAAAACAGACTGCGCGCGCTGGTCGGTGACGAAACGCTGGCCCAGCAAATTCTGGACCTGATTCACGAGGACGAGGCGGCCCGTCATGCGGAGCTGATTCGCAAACAGAGCGAGGGCCTGAAACGGGCCCGTGACAGCGGCGTTCGCCTGGGCCGCCCCCCCCGCCAAAAAGCCCCGCAAGTTCCAGAGCGTGTACAATATGTATCTGAGAGGCGAGGTCAGCATCCGCGCCGCCTCACAGATGCTGAACGTCTCCCCCGGCACCTTCAAGCGCTGGACCGTGGAGGAGGCGGAAAAGGCAAAGTGAGCTTTGCGCATCTCCCAGCCCCCGGTCATCGGGGGCTTTACTTTTTGGGGGAAAGGCGCTATACTTTTATTGCTGTTAGCTGGTATCCCTCAGTCTGGCCTTGCGGCCAGCCAGCTCCGCCGTCAAGCGGCATTTCCGCTGTGCTCCCTATCCTTTCAGGGGAGCCAATGACGTAGTGATTCCCGCAACTCCCTTGCCTCCTCTGAAAGAGGAGGTGCCCCCGCATGGGGGCAGAAGGGTTCCCTAACAGCCAGCAGCCAACAGCCGCTAATCCCCCGAAAGGAGCCTCACCCATGCCCACCCCCCCCGCCTGGACGCCATCAACCCAAACGAAGTGCTGCTCTACCTGGGCTACAAGTCCGGGGCCGTCCCGCCCCAGGTGGAGGCGCAGATTGCCGCCTGCTCGGAGGCGATTTTACAGACCGCCCGCCCCCGGGCGGTGTGGCGTGTTCTGGCACTGGAGGGCACAGCGGTGCCCGCCGCCGGGCTGACCCTGGAGGGGGAGGACATGAAAACCCTCCTTTCCGGCTGCGGAGAGGCGGTGTTTCTGGCGGCCACCCTGGGGCCGGAGGTGGAGCAGCTCCTCCGCCGGGCGGAGGTGGTGGACATGGCCCAGGCTCTGACCCTGGACGCGGCGGCCAGCGCCGCCATCGAACGGGTCTGCGACAATCTGGAGGCCGACCTGCGGCGGGAATACGCTGCAAGGGGGTTGCACCTGACCGACCGGTTCAGCCCCGGCTACGGCGACCTGCCCCTGAGCCAGCAGAAGGACTTCTGCGCCCTGCTGGACACCCAGCGGCGCATCGGCCTGACCCTCAGCGGTAGCTGCATCATGGTGCCCCGGAAGAGCGTGACGGCGGTGATGGGGGTATCCCCCACGCCGAAGCCCCGCCGGGCCAGAGGGTGCCAGCATTGCAATCTGTTCCGCTCCTGTCCCTATCGGCACGACGGTCGAAGCTGCGGGAACGCATAAAAGCAGAAACCGCCACCGGGCAGGGTGACGGTTTCTTTATGAATACCTATAACCACTCGGACTAACCGCTTGTCGCAGCGCCCTTTTTCTATTCTTAATTATAACCGCTTGCGGACTCTTTGTCAAGAGTTTGCGAGCAGTTCTGTCGTCACGCTGACCAGCAGGACGGGCAGCGCCGAGGCGCTTTAAAAAGAACCTTTGAATAAAATATCCGGCGGCAATGTGTTGCATTTTGTCCCATTCTGTGCTATTCTGTCATTGGCTCTGATTTATTTTGGAGCTAGAGCGCTGCATAGCGGCAGGCGGTTGGTCACATTCCCCGAAAGGGGGTGAGACAATGCCAATTACGTTGACGTTTCACATCCTGCAATGGACTGTGTCGATCAGGGTAACGAGCAGAAACCGCCACCGGGCAGGGTGACGGTTTCTTTTTAAAAACCTGAAAACCTTGGGCCAAACCGCTTGTCGCAGCGCCCTTTTTCTATCCTTATTATAACCGCTTGCGGTCTCTTTGTCAAGAGTTTGTGCGCAGTTCTGTCGTCACACTGACCAGCAGGACGGGCAGCGCCGAGGCGCTTTAAAAAGAACCTTTGAATAAAATATCCGGCGGCAATGTGTTGCATTTTGTCTCATTCTGTGCTATTCTGTCTTTGGCTCTCCCTGGAGGCAATTCTCTTCGGCGAGCTGGGCGCTGCATAGCGGCAGGCGGTTAGTCACATTCCCCGAAAGGGGGTGAGATCGTGCCTATTACGTTGACGTTTCACATCCTGAAATGGACTGTGTCGATCAAAGTAACAAGCAGAAACCGCCACCCTGGCCGGTGACGGTTTCTTTTGAACCTTAGCTAACCTGGGCTAACCGCTTGTCGCAGCGCCCTTTTTCTATCCTTATTATAACCGCTTGCGGACTCTTTGTCAAGAGTTTGCGGGCAGTTCCATCCACTCCCCATGCTGAGAAAGGTGAATCCCCATGACGATACAAGAGAGACTAAAGAGCGGCTGCCTGATTCTGGACGGTGCCATGGGCACACAGCTCCAGGCGGCGGGCCTGAAGCTGGGCCAGCGGCCGGAGGTGCTGTGCTTCACCCGGCCGGAGGTGGTGGAGGACATTCACCGCCGGTACATTGCGGCGGGGAGCAATATCATCTATGCCAACACCTTCCAGGCCAACGGCCACAAGCTGGCGGGGACGGGGTACGCCGTGGCGGACATCATCCGTCAGGCCATCACCGTGGCCCGGCGGGCCGCCGCGGGGACGGACACACTGGTGGCCCTGGACGCGGGCCCCATCGGGGAGCTGCTGGAGCCGTTGGGCACGCTGAAGTTTGACGACGCCTATGCCCTTTACAAAGAGATGGTGGTGGCAGGAGAGGCGGCCGGGGCCGACCTGGTGGTCTTTGAGACCTTCACCGACCTGTACGACGCCAAAGCGGCGGTGCTGGCCGCCAAGGAGAATACCGCCCTCCCCATCTTCCTGACCATGAGCTTTGAGTCCAGCGGCCGCACCTTCACCGGCACCACCGTGGCGGCCATGGCCCTGACCATGGAGGGGCTGGGGGTGGACGCCGTAGGCATCAACTGCTCCCTGGGGCCGGAGGAAATCCTCCCCATGGCAAAGGAGCTGACCCAGTGGACAGACCTGCCCATCCTTATCAAGCCCAACGCCGGTCTGCCTGACCCCGCCACGAATCAGTACAACATGACGGCTCAGCAGTTTGCCGCCCAGATGGTGCCCTATACCGAACTGGGCATCACCGCCCTGGGGGGCTGCTGCGGCACCACGCCGGACTTCATCCGCGCCCTGCGGGCGGCGCTGTCCGGGGTCGTCCCCGCTCCCCGGCGGAAAAAGACCCGCCACGGGGTCTGCTGCCCCTCCCAGGTGGCGGAGTTAAATGGCGTCCGGGTCATCGGGGAGCGCATCAACCCCACCGGCAAGAAGCGGTTCCAGCAGGCCCTGCGGGAGTACGACCTGGACTACATCCTCCAGCGGGGCATTGAGCAGCAGGACGCCGGCGCGGACATTCTGGACGTAAACGTGGGCCTGCCGGGGCTGGACGAGCCAAAGATGATGACAGACGTGGTGAAGGAGCTCCAGGGGGTGGTATCTCTGCCCCTGCAAATCGACTCCTCCGACCCCGCCGCCATCGAGGCGGGGCTGCGGTACTATAACGGCAAGGCCATCGTCAACTCCGTCAACGGGAAACAGGAGGTTTTAGACCACATCCTCCCCGTGGTGAAGAAGTACGGCGCGGCAGTGGTAGGGCTGACCATGGACGAAACCGGCATCCCCCAGACCGCCCAGCAGCGCATCGCCATTGCGGAGCGGATTTTGAACGCCGCCCTGCGCTACGGCATCCCCAGGGAGGACGTGTTTATCGACTGCCTGACCCTCACCGTCTCCGCCCAGCAGGAGCAGGCGGCGGAAACGCTGAAGGCGGTGCGGTATGTGCGGGAGGTGCTGGGCCTCCACACGGTGCTGGGGGTGTCCAACATCAGCTTCGGCCTGCCCGACCGCCAGCGCATCACCGAGAGCTTTCTGGTGCAGGCCATGTGCTGCGGCCTGGACCTCCCCATCATCAACCCCAACCAGAGGCAGATGATGGACGCGGTGGCCACCTATAAGGTGCTGTCCGGAGAGGACACAGACAGCGCCGCCTATATCGCCCGGCTCACCGGCGGCGAGACGGCGGCCCCGGCAGCGGCCCCCGCCTCCTCCGTCATGGATTTGGACACCGCCATTTCCAAAGGGCTGAAAGAGGAGTGTGCCCGCCTCACCGAAGGGCTCCTCCAAACGGAGGACGCCATGGACATCATCAACCACCGGCTGATCCCCGCCCTGGACCGGGTGGGGGACCGGTACGAGCGGGGGGAGATCTTCCTGCCCCAGCTCATCAACGCCGCCAACGCCTCTTGCGAAGCCTTTGAGGTCATCAAGAAGGACATCCTGGCCCGGGGCGGCGGCAGCGTCAGCAAGGGGAAAATCATCCTGGCCACCGTGGAGGGGGATATTCACGACATCGGCAAGAACATCGTCAAGGTGGTGCTGGAGAACTACGGCTATCGGGTCATCGACCTGGGACGGGACGTGCCGGTGCAGACGGTGGTGGACGCCGCCATCGCCCATGACGTGTACCTCATCGGCCTCTCCGCCCTGATGACCACCACCGTGGCCAGCATGGCGGCCACCATCAGGGCCCTCCGGGCCAGCGGCCACCCCTGCAAAATCATGGTGGGGGGCGCGGTGCTGACGCCGGAGTACGCCGCCGAGATCGGCGCGGACTTCTACTCCAAGGACGCCAAGCAGAGCGCGGATATTGCCCGGCAGGTGCTGGGGTAAGCGCACTATTCGCTACTGGCTGTTAGCTGTTAGCTATGTAGCAAAACCGTAGGCCCCGTTGCCCGACCGCTTAAGGATACAATCTATCCTGAGGTGAGGAGCATAACGTAGCCTGACAGTCAGATATCCACGACCAAAGAGCAACAAAATTGCCGCCCGTTCCGCCGTAAGGCATAGGGAGCGCAGCGGGAATGCCGCTTGACGGCGGGAACGTGGGCGGCAATCGTACCCAGCCGCCATCGGCGGCAGTCTCACCAGTTAGAAGTTACATCGTCTGTTGCCTG
>JAJQET010000143.1 GCA_021201515.1 Clostridiales bacterium
GGGGTCAGCTCTGTCTCCTGGAGGGGGGCGTCGGCGTCTCCCACGGCGGGGCAGACGATATAGGTCTGGTGCCCCTCCTCCTTCTGGCGGCGGATGAAGCCGTACATCCGCTGGCGCTTGTCCTCGCTGATGAGGAAGGTGTCGATGGCCTGCCGCCCCGGGGGCAGCTCGTCCATGACGGACACCTCCAAATCGCCGTACAAAATCAGCGCCAGGGTTCGGGGGATGGGGGTGGCGGACAGCACCAGCACATGGGGGTGGAAATCCCCTTCGCCCCCCTTTCCGGCCAGGGCCGCCCGCTGGCCCACGCCGAAGCGGTGCTGCTCGTCGGTGACCACCAGGCCAAGCCGCCGGAAATGCACCCCCTCAGACAGCAGGGCGTGGGTGCCGATGACCACATCCAGCATCCCCAGCTCCAGCTCCTCATAGATGCCTCGCTTTTCCTTCACCTTCATGCTGCCGGTGAGCAGGCCCACCCGGAGGCCGCTCCGGGCCAGAAGGGGCTGCAAGGTGGCGTAGTGCTGACGGGCCAGAATCTCGGTGGGGGCCATCAAAGCCGACTGCCACCCGCTCTTCGCCGCCAGGTACAGGCAGCCCGCCGCCACCACCGTCTTGCCGCTGCCCACGTCCCCCTGCACCAGCCGGTTCATGGCCCGGCCGGAGGCCATGTCGGCGGCGGCCTCCTCCAGCGCCCGGCGCTGGGCCCCGGTGAGGGGGAAGGGCAGGGTAGCGATATAGTCCTCCAGCCTGCCGCCGGAACACACCGCTCCCTGGCCCATGCCCCGGCGGGTCTTCATCAGGGCCAGGCCCAGGGAGAAGTAGTACAGCTCCTCAAACACCAGCCGCCGCCGGGCCCCCTCCAGCTCCCCCTCGGTTCTGGGGAAGTGGACGTATTGCAGGGCCGGGCCGATGGACAGCAACCCGTGTTCCCGCCGCAGGCCCTCCGGCAGCTCCTCCGGGACGGAGCGGCCGCAGTCCGCCAGCACCCGCTGCACCGCCCCGGCAATCAGGTTGTTGGAGATGCCCGCCGTCAGGGGATACACCGGCATGATGCGCCCGGTGAACCGCTGGCGGCCCTTTGGCTCAAAGACGGGGTTGGTCATGGCCACCCGGCCGCTGTCCTTCTCCACCTTTCCGAAGAAGATGTATTCCTCCCCCGGCTTCAGGGCGGTTTGCACATAGGTCTGGTTGAAAAAGGTAAGGGTCATCTGCCCCTGGTCGTCCACCACCCGCACCTTCGTCACCGTCAGCCCCTGGCGGATCGGGCTGGTGACGGGCCGCTGGGCCACCATGGCGGGGATGCACACCGCCGTCTCAACGGGGGCGTCGGCGATGGAGACGGTGGCCCGCCTGTCCTCGTAGCGCTTGGGGAAGTACCACAGCAGGTCTCCCGCCGTGGCGATGCCCAGCTTTTCCAGCCCCCTGGCCCGGGTCGGGCCGATTCCGGGCAGGGTTTGCACCGGGTCTGCCAGCCGAATCGCCATGGTTCTCCCTCCTTCCCTGGTTTTTAGATAATTTTACCACTTTTATCCGGATTATGGAAGAAAATCTTTCCCTTTTATCAATAGCTATCTCATTTCAAAAGTGTTATATTGACCTCATGGCAGATAACACTCGTTTAGAAGGCGAAGCACTTTTTCTTCCACGCCCGCAGAAACGGACAGACAGCGCCGTTTTTTCCCGCAAAACGCCTCACTTTTGCCGCTGAGTTTCTTCGGAATGCGGAGGGTATGGGCAGAGTGTACAAAAACCTTCGTGCAAGTCTTTTGTAAAATATACAGTTTTGCCATTGTAAACGGTTTGATTTTTTGGTAGACTAAAGGAAAGTTGAATGTTCTTTTCCAAAAGGAACCCCACAAAATATTGAAAGGATGATCCCTCATGACCACCTATAACACCGCTGAGCTGCGCCGGCAGAACCGGAACCGCGTGTTCCGTTATATCTATTCCTCCCCCACCCCCGTCACCAAGCAGGACGTGGCCCATAACCTGAACCTGAGCCTGCCCACCGTGGGCCAGAACCTGAAGGAGCTGCAGGACGCCGGCCTGCTGGAGACCCAGGGCACCTTTGATTCCACCGGCGGCCGGAAGCCCCGTGCCATCGGCCTGAACGCCTCCATCAAGTGCAGCATCGGCATCATGCTCTCCAACTACCATATCCATATGGTCTGCATCGACCTGCGGGCCAAGGTGCTGTATCAGGAGCACGTGGAGCGGGCCTTTGAGATCTCTGACGCCTATTTTGAAGGGGTGGCCAGCCTGCTGGAGTCCTTTATCGACAAGAACCAGATCGACCGCACCGCCCTGCTGGGCGTGGGCGTGGCCCTGCCCGGCATCCCCGATGAGGATACCGGCATCATCACCCTGTCCCGCACCCTGTCTGCGGAGGACCTGACCTTTGACCAGCTGACCTCTCACATTCCCTACCCCTGCCATGTGGAGAACGACGCCAACGCAGGCGGCATGGCCGAGTGGTGGAACCATGCCGAGCATGAGAACATGGTCTACCTGTCCATTCAGCGGGGCGTCGGCGGCGCCGTGCTGCTGGACGGCGCCCGCTACATGGGCCACCACCATCACTCCGGCGAGTTCGGGCATATGTGCATCGTCCCCGGCGGGCAGCGCTGTACCTGCGGCCGCCGCGGCTGCCTGGAGGCCTATTGCTCCACCGCCCGCATCTCCACCGACCTGGGCATCAGCCGTGAGGAGTTCTTCGACGCTCTGGAGCATGGCAACCTGGAGTATCAGAAGATCTGGAATGACTATCTGGATCATCTGTCCTACGGCATCAACAACATCCGTATGGTGCTGGACTGCGACGTGGTGCTGGGCGGCGTGCTGGCTCAGTTCATGAGCCCCTATCTGGAGGATCTCCGCCTCCGTCTGCGCAGCCTCAGCCCCTTCGATACCGATGGCAAGTATCTGAAGCTGAGCCGCTACCTGAACTGGTCCACCTGCGTGGGCGCGGCGCTGTACTTCGTCAACGACTTTATCGAGAACATCTAAAGCGTATATTGCCTGCGCTGCCGCCCTCTGCGGCGCGGGCATTTCCCCCCTGCGGAGCCGGTTGCTCGTCCGGCTCCGCAGTTTCTACCATTTGAATGGAGGAATGGTCTATGTCCATCACAAGCTCCCCCTTCGGTGTTACCGCCGCCGGCGTCCCCGTCACCGCCTACACCCTGACCAACCGCCACGGCTGCAAGGCCGTGGTGCTGGACTACGGCGGAGTGGTGCAGTCCCTCATCGTCCCCGATCGGGAGGGCACCCCCACCGACGTGGTATTGGGCTACGACAGCGTAGCGGACTACGAGCGGGGCAGCTGTTACTACGGCGCCTTTGTGGGCCGGTATGCCAACCGCATTGCGGACAGCCGCTTCCTGCTGGATGGGCGGGAGGTACAGCTCATCCCCAACGAGGGGCGGAACCACCTCCATGGCAACTTCTGCTTCGAGGTGTATGACGCCGCTGTGGAGGGGGATTCCCTGGTGCTGCGCCGCACCAGCCCCGACGGGGAGGACGGCTACCCCGGCGCGGTGACGCTGAAGCTCACCTACACCCTGACGGAGGAGGACGGGCTGGTGCTGGACTATCAGGCGTCCGCCGACCAAACCACGGTGATCAACCTGACCAACCACTCCTATTTTAATCTGTCCGGCCACGCCTCCGGCGCCGCTCTGGACACCGTCCTCCAGCTCAACGCCAGCCGCATCACTGAGGCGGACAGCGAGAGCATCCCCACCGGCGTCATCCGCAGCCTCTCCCCGGAGGACCCCTTCAACTTCACCGTACCCAAGGCCATCGGCCGGGACATCGAGGCCGACGATCCCCAGCTCCGCTTCGGCAACGGCTATGACCACAACTATATCCTGGATCTCCCCTCCCTGGAGACACCGGTGGCCACGGCGGTGAGCCCCCGCACCGGCATCCTGATGGACGTTTACACCACCCAGCCCGCCGTCCAGTTCTACTCCGCCAACTTCGTCCAGGACGACCCGGTGGGCCACGGCGAGGGGGGCGCGGTCTATCCCGAACGGGGCGGCTTCTGTCTGGAGACGCAGCACTACCCCGATTCCCCCAACCGCCCGGAATTTCCTTCCACCGTCCTCCGGCCGGGAGAGGTATACCATCAGGTGACGGAGTACCGGTTCAGCGTCAGCGAGTGACAGAAAACATACAAAACAGGCTTCCGCAAAGAATGCGGAAGCCTGTTTTTTGAGTTTTTATTGCTGCGCCTGGTACGCCTCGTCCAACTCCCGGAAGAACCGGTAGTAGGGCAGGAGCCACTGAAAGCCCTCCACCACATCGTCCACCAGTCCGGGGGTACTGCACCGGCCGTCGTCATAGCTGCGGGGGCTGCACAGGGCCACCGTTTTCCGGTTGAACCAGGGCTTCAACAGGTCGCTGACCTCCCCCTTGGGGCGCTTATATTCGTCCCCCATCAGCTGGAAGTCGGGCCGCGCCAGCAGCCCCCGGGCCAGGGCATCCGCCCTGGGACCCTCCTCCAGCAGCTTTTTGCGGTACAACTCCATCATGGCGGGCGGGGCCCAGTAGTAGCCCATGCCCAGCTCGTAGCCCTCCGGGGCGATCTCAAAGTAGAAGGTGGCGTTGGTGGTCCACCCCTCCTGGGGCGGGCACAGGACGAACCACAGATGATCCTTGTACCGCCTGCCGTCCCGCACCAGCCGCACATCTCGATAGATGCGGGTCACCCGGAGGTTCAGGGCCAAATCAGGGTTGGCGGCCAGGAATCGCTCCTGCACCTCCCCGCCCAGGGCACACAGGGGGTTGTAGGCATGGGTCAGGTAGTCCTCCTTGTGGGCCAGGAACCAGCTCCGCTCATTGTTCAGCCAAATCCCCCAGAGGAATTGCGCTGTCTCATCGGTAAAACCCTGAAAGGTCATGGTCACTCACTCTGCTCCCCGTCTTCGCCGGCGTTCTCCGTTTCGGTGCTGCCGGTGTCGCCGGAGTAGCCGGAAGTGCCGGAATCAACGGACTCACCGGAGTAGCCGGAGTTGGCCGAGTAGAAGGAGAA
>JAJQET010000039.1 GCA_021201515.1 Clostridiales bacterium
GCATCACCCGGGCCAGGTGGTGGGGGAAGGTCATGGGGGACATAGAGAGGCGCAGGGCCGCTTCTTTTTTCAGAGAGGCGTCCAGCCCGTAGCTGCCCCCGATCAGAAAGGACAGGGAGGACTGGCCGGACACCGCCAGCTCTGACAGCGTTTCCGCCAGCGCCTCGCTGCTCATCTCTTTGCCCTCCACGCACAGGGCGATCACCGTGGTGCGCTTCGGCAGCCTGGCCCGGATGGCGGCCCCCTCCTTCTTCAGGGCGGCGTCGATCTGGGCCGGGGCGGGATGCTCCGGCAGGCGCACCTCAGGCAACTCCACCAGCTCCAGCCTGCACAGACCGGTGAGGCGCTTGCGATACTCCTCCACCGCGTCCTGATAGAACCGCTCTTTCAGCTTCCCCACGCAGATCACTGTGATGTTCAGCATAGGGCACCTCCGGCGGTCACAGGTAGTAGGGACGGCTCAGCGCGTCCCTGGGGGCCACCTCCAGCGCCGGGTGTACTCCGGACTGCTCCAGCACCTGAGAGACCACCTGATAGGCGTGCTCCGGCGTATTATTCTCCTGGCTGAGATGACCCAGCACCAGGGTTTTCGCCCCGTGTTGGGCCAGGTACGCGCCGAAGGCGCCCCCTGTCTCGTTGCAGAGATGACCGTGGTCCCCCAGGATCCGGTTTTGCAGCGGGAGGGCATAGGGGCCGCTTTTCAGCCATTCCTCATCGTGGTTGGCCTCGATCAGCGCCAGCTCCACCCCGGCGGCCACGGTGCGCACCTCCTCCGGCACCCAGCCCAGATCTGTCACCACGGCCAGGCTGTGTCCCCCGCCGGTGCAGCGGTAGCCCACACTGTCCGCCGCGTCGTGGGGGGTGGAGAAGGACTGCACTTCCAGCGCCCCCACTTCCACCGTCTCCCCGGCGGAAAAGGTATGTAGCAGCTCGCCCACCACGGGATACTTCTCCGCCGCCCGGTTTCCGGTGCCCGCCGTGGCATATACCGGCGTGGGGTAGCGCTTTAAAAAGACCCTGAGCCCGGCAATATGGTCGCTGTGCTCATGGGTCAGAAAGACGGCGTCCAGCGCCTCCGGGTCCAGCCCGGAGGCCTGAAGGCGGGTGGTGATTTTTTTGCAGGAGATGCCCGCGTCGATCAAAATGGCGGTGTCGTCCTGTTGGACGAGGATGCAATTCCCGCCCGAACCGCTGGCCAGTGTGCGAAGTAACAATGGTATCCCTCTCCAGTTCCGAACCTGTCCGCCCCATGGGGGCAGACTGCATGACGCCTCTGAAAAGCGCAGATCGGAGCCGCTCCGACCTGCGCAGACAGAAACGCGTATGGTTTTTGTGTTGTCTCTACGGTTGTTTCAGCGGCTGCCGCGGCAAACCGCAGGCCCGTTCTTGTGCGCAAAAGAACCGTGTTTTCTGCGCACTTTTTACGCCCCGGCGGGCTGCCGTCAGCCCACCTGATTATCCCCCAGGCGGCTGGGCGTCCTGGTGTCCATCAGCTCGATATCCGCGCCGATGCCCTTCAGCTTGCCCACCAGGTTTTCATAGCCCCGCTCAATATAGTGGATGCACTCGATGGTGGTGGTGCCTCTGGCGGCCAGGCCGGCCACCACCATGGCGGCCCCGGCCCGCAAGTCACAGGCCCGCAACGGTGCGCCGGTGAGGTAGGGTACCCCCTCGATCACTGCCAGCTTACCGCTGACCTGAATCCTGGCGCCCATCCGTTTGAACTCATCCACATACCGGAAGCGGTTATCCCAGATGCCCTCGTCGATGGTGCTGGTGCCCTCGGCAATGCAGAGGACGGCGCTCATCTGTGCCTGCATATCGGTGGGGAAGCCGGGGTAAGGCATGGTCTTGATGTTGGTGCGGCGGAGCTTGCCTGTGCGCATGACACGGACACAGTCGCCCTCCTCCTCCACCTGAACGCCCATCTCCGCCAGCTTGGCGGTGATGCAGTCCAGATGCTTGGGAATGACGTTGCGGATCAAAACATTGCCCCCGGCAGAGGCCACGGCCGCCATATAGGTGCCCGCCTCGATCTGGTCGGGGATGATGGAATAGGAGCCGCCCCGCAGCTTTTCCACGCCGCGGATCTTGATGACATCGGTTCCCGCGCCCATAATGTCTGCGCCCATGGAATTCAGGAAGTTGGCCAGATCCACCACATGAGGCTCCTTGGCGGCGTTCTCAATCACCGTCAATCCTTCCGCCAGGACGGCGGCCATCATGACGTTCATGGTGGCGCCTACGCTGACCTGATCCATATACACCGTCGCGCCGGTGAGCTTGCCCTCCGGGGCGCTGGCATAGACAAAGCCGCCCTGAACATTCACCTGTGCGCCCAGCGCCCGGAAGCCCTTAATATGAAGGTCAATGGGACGAACACCCAAGTCGCACCCGCCGGGCATGGACACCTCCGCCCTGCCAAACCGGCTCAAGAGGGAGCCGATAAAGTAATAGGAGGCACGCATCCTGCGGGACAGGGAGTCGGGCACACGGAAATTATGAATGTGAGAGCAGCAAATTTCAACAGTATTGGAGTTGATGGAACGAACTTCTGCGCCCAGCTCCTGCAAAATCTCCAGGACTAGGGTCACATCGCTGATTTGGGGTACATTTTCAATGCGGCAAACACCGTTTACCAGGAGCGCGGCAGGCAGAATTGCAACGGCAGCATTCTTCGCGCCGCTGATGACGACCTCACCAACAAGCGGCTTACCGCCGTGAATGACATATTGATACAAGGTGACACCCTCTTTTTCATATATAGCGTCCGAGACGCAGCAAAAGCAGGAGAAACGCAGCATTCCAGCGGAGACAATTCAATCACACGCAACATAAAAACCCCTGGAATGAGATCCGTCACTGCTCATAGAAGTCAGCCATAAGCTTTAGACATCTATAGTATAACACCATTCCACGAGAATTGTAAAGTCAAAACAGCAATTCCACAGAAATTTTTTTGAAGTGTAAACGCCCGCCGGTTTCTGCCATGAACCGGGACGGGGCGCGCATAAACTGGAGTCCGGGAGGGGTGAGGCAATTTGCAAATCGCTATGCTGGGCAATCTGGTGCTTGGCATCCTGGCCCCGGCGGAGGAGCTGGCGGAGCGCGGGGTCAGTCCGACGGCGCCGGACGGAGAGGCGCTGCTGCGTCTGGTGTGGGAGGTATGCCGGCAGGAGGGGATTTGTCCTTCCAGGGTGGACGATGTG
Organism: Clostridiales bacterium; assembly: GCA_021201515.1. GTDB lineage: Bacteria > Bacillota > Clostridia > Oscillospirales > Oscillospiraceae > Onthomonas. The sequence goes on from JAJQET010000039.1 coordinate 3,210, forward strand.
GCGGTCAGCGTGGGACGGGGCGGCCTGACCATCCTTTGCTTCCTGCTGCCGTCGGAGCGGGAGTGTTTTCTCTTTGACGGGCTGGGAGAGGCGCTGGATGCCCTCCGCGGGGCAGAGGTCCCCAGGCGCTGCACGCTGCTGCGCTGTGACCGGGGCTATGTGGCCGCCACCGGCTCGGCCAGGTGCGGGATGCACCTGGCCGAGTTCGGCCTGCGGCTGGACGACAGGGCCGCCCTCCGGGCCTGGGCCCGGGGCGAGGTGCTGGCCCAGGGCAGGCAGCTGACCGCCCTCCTCCGCCGCAGGCGCTGAAGACGAACAGCCGCGACGGGGGTGCAGTTAGTTTTGACAGCAGTGCAGGTTTTATACATGGCAATGTAAGACGCCGCAGGAAACGGTTTCCTGCGGCGCTAAAAATCACGACTTTATTCTACACTTTTCATGGATGGACGCAGAGGCCTCTTCGGATGCGACGGTATTGGCTTGAGGGGTTATTCTTCCTGGAGAAGGGCTGTAAAGGAAAGCCGTCTAAGAAACGCCGATTGCAGCCCTTCCTCCGCGCTCACATCCACCGGAAACAGCAAACAGGCCCAGGCGGCCGCTGAGCGCCTCCTGGGCCGTTTTTATCGGTTATGTGGGGGGGAAGAAGCCGTCTGAATTTACCCGCCTGAGGAAAGCCGGAGACGGCCTCAGCCGTTCAGCCATTTGGTATAGTCCACTTCCATGAACTGCGCCCGCTGGAACTTGTCCTTCAGATGGAAAGGCACGGTGCAGTCAAAGATGGTCTTGCAGCTGATGCCCACATCGGTGATGGAGGGGTCGTAGTCCGGGCTGGCACTGGGGTCCAGGGGATGGCAGCGAACGCCGGGGATGGTGACGATGTCCCGGTCCCCCTGGAAGCGGGTGTTCATGGCCCAGAGGACGTCCCGTGTGTCAAAGATATCCACATCCTCGTCCACCAGGATGACGTGCTTCAGCTCCGGGAAGGCGGAGAAGGCCAGCAGGGCGGCCTGGTGCTGCTTCCCCTCGTCGGTGTGGACGGTCTTGTGGCATTGCAGAATGGCCATATACTTGCCGCCGCCGGAGGGATGGGCATAGACGTTGGTGACCTTGCCGGGCAGGGCCTTTTCAATCATATTGTAAATGCTGGCCTCGGTGGGGATGCCCGCCAGGTTGACATGCTCCTCAGAGGGACCGATCACCGTCTGCATGATGGGATTCTTCCGGGTGGTGACCGCCTTCACCTTGATGAGCCAGCACTCGTTAGAGGCGTGGCCGTTGTAGCCGGGGAACTCCGGCATGGCGAAACCGGTGTGGGAGTTCTGATCCTCCACCACCTTGACGCCGGGGATAATCTCGCCCTCGATGACATATTCCGCGTTGGCGATGGCGTTCTCCTCAATGGCGACACACTTGTGCATCACCACCGGGGTCTGCCGGATGGCCCCGGCGATGGACAGCTCGTTGTAGCCCAGGGGGGTCGTAGGCGGCTCGAAGCAGGAGCCGATCTCAATGGCGGGGTCCACACCGATGGAGACGGAGATGGGCAGGGGCTGATTCAGCTCGGTGGCCCGCTCCGCCATGGCGCCGATGTGGCGGCTGCCCGGCTGGAGGAAGATGGAGATTTCGTCCTTGGCCTGGATGCACATCCGATGGATGGTGACGTCGGACAGGCCGGTGTCCGGATGGGTGGCGTAGCACATGCCCATAGTGATATAGGGCCCGGCGTCCACAGGGGTGTTGGTGGGGGCGGGAATCAGCTTGAACAGGTCAAAGTCCGGGTCGGTGGCCAGGTGTACCACCTCCTG
>JAJQET010000285.1 GCA_021201515.1 Clostridiales bacterium
CTTGCAACCGTGGGCCCGCATGCCCGCCAGCAGCACCAGGGTGCCGGTCAGGTTGTTGTCATAGTACTCCAGAGGCTTGGCAACGCTTTCGCCCACCGCCTTCAGCCCGGCGAAGTGAATCACGCAGTCAAAGTGGTTTTCCGCAAAGACCTGCTCCAGCCCAGCCCTGTCCCGAAGGTCCACGGTGTAGAGCTTCGGCTCGGTGCCGGTGATGACGCCCACCCGCTTCAGGCTTTCCGGGCTTGCGTTGACCAGGTTATCCACCACCACAACGGTATGGCCCTCCTGAATCAGTTCGACGGCGGTATGGCTCCCGATAAAGCCTGCGCCTCCGGTCAAAAGAATGTTCATGGATTCGTTCCTCCTGCGAATTGATAGTTTCATTATACCATTTGAACCGGGTCTGTCAATCAAAAAATCTCTGCGGCAGCGCGGAAAAACAGCACCATCCGGCGGAAAACCCACTTTCTTTTGCTTTGTGCAAAATGCAGAGGAAATCCCCTTGACAGAAGGTTAAAATTGTAATATAATGCAGTTACGATGAGAGAAGTAGAATTGATCTTTGCGTATCTCACGGAAATCAGACTGTAACAAGGAGGGTTTTATCATGTTACCTGTCATTACCATTGCCCGCGAGTACGGCAGCGCAGGCCACAGCATTGGCGAAATGGTCGCCAAGGAATTGGGGATGCCGTTCTACGACAGTGCGATTCTGGACCATGTGGCGGAGCAAAGCGGCTTCACGAAGGACGTCGTTGCGGAGCAGGGCGAGTATGTCAGCCAGCGCTCCAAGTTCTGGAGCGGCTTCTCCCTGACCGGCGGCCTCTATTTTGAGGACCCCCAGGACATGATCTACCGGCTGCAATGCAAGGCCATTCAGGACTTTGCAGCGGCGGGGCCTTGCGTCATCGTGGGCCGCTGCGCCGACTATGTGCTGAAGGGCACCTGCGATACGCTGAAGGTCTTTATTCACTCGGACTATCCCTACCGCATCAAGCGTATTCAGGAGGTCTATCACGAGAATCCCCCTGACCCCAAGAAGTATTTGCAGCAGCGGGACCGCAACCGTTCCACCTACTACAAGTATTACACCGACCATGAGTGGGGCGACTTCCGCAACTACAACCTGGACCTGGACAGCGGCTATCTGGGCATCGACCAGTGCGTGTCCATCATCGTCAACGCCGCCAGGCAGCGGGACACTGCGCCGGAGCCCATCCTGCCGCCGGTGGACTGAGCAAACCATCACCGGGGCGGAGCACCCGCCCCGCCCTGACAGACAGAGGGAGCGTCCTGCGGGAAAGCGGGGCGCTCCCCTTGCTGCATAAAGGGGACAACAGCAAAGAACTGTAATGCCCTGAAAAAGCGAAGGATGAGGAGATGTGGCCGATGCTGCCATCACGGAAAGAGGCAGAAGAACTTCTTAAAGAGGCAGAAAAATGCAATCCCGGGCCTTGGGGGGATCACAGCAGGGTAACAGCTTACTGTGCGGAGAAAATTGCGCAAAATTGTGATGACCTGAACCCGGAAAAGGCATATATTGTTGGACTGCTGCATGATATTGGCCGGAAATTTGGCGTTCGGCACCTGGGGCATGTGGTAGATGGATACCAATATATGATGGCGCTGGGATACGATGAGGCCGCGCGGGTGTGTTTGAGCCATTCCTTTCAGAATAAAAGTCTGGATGATTATGTTGGAAAAAAAGATGTAAGCGGCGATGAGCTTCGTTTGATATTATCCCAGATGGAGCAAATGGTATACGATGATTATGACCGATTGATTCAACTATGTGATTCCCTGTCTGGCTCGGAAGGTGTGCTTGATATGGAGGAGCGGATGAATGATGTGCAGCGAAGATACGGCTTTTATCCTTCTGAAAAGCGGAGCGGGAACCATCGCCTGAAGCATTATTTTGAAGAAAAAACAGGCGGGGATATTTACAATATTGTAGAAAAAGATACCTTTAGGCTGCGATAGTTCGTTCCGATTATTCATCTAATGACAGCAAAAGGGGCAGCCCCACGGGCTGCTCCTCCTCCTGCGTTCTCGGCAAAGCCTGTATCAATAGTTCTCCGCCCGGACCTCGAAATAGCTCTGGGGGTGGGCGCAGACCGGACACACCTGAGGGGCCTTCTTGCCCATGACCAGGTGGCCGCAGTTGCGGCACTCCCACATGGTCAGCTCGCCCTTGGCGAACACCTCCTGCATCTCCACATTGTGGAGCAGGGCGCGGTAGCGCTCCTCGTGGTGCTTCTCCACCTCGCCCACCATGCGGAATTTGGCGGCCAGGACGGTGAAGCCCTCCTCCTCGGCCTCCTTCGCAAAGGTGGCGTACATATCTGTCCACTCGTAGTTCTCGCCCTCGGCGGCGGACAGCAGGTTCTGGGCGGTGTTGCCCAGGCCGCCCAGCTCCTTGAACCACATCTTGGCGTGTTCCTTCTCGTTCTCGGCGGTTTTCAGGAACAGGGCCGCAATCTGCTCATAGCCCTCCTTCTTGGCGACGCTGGCGAAATAGGTGTACTTGTTACGGGCTTCGCTCTCACCGGAGAAAGCGGTTCTCAGGTTGGCTTCGGTCTTGGTGCCTTTCAGTTCCATGGTTCAAATCTCCTTTTACAATTAGTTTGTGTGTTTGTTGGCAAGTTATGCAGGTTGACTTTCGGCGTCCCGGCAGTCCGGACAGACGTAGTGAACGCTCAGGTCATAGGACTCCACAGGGATGCCCAGCTGCTCCTCCAGCGTTTTGGAAAAATTGCCCAGCTGAATGTCGGCCAGCCGTCCGCAGCGGTCACAGATCAAATGGTCGTGGGGGGTCATGGTCTTGTCATAGCGGTCCGCCTGGTCGGGGATCCGCACCCGGCGAATCTGCCCATCCTGCACCAGGGCGGCCAGGTTGTTGTACACCGTGGCCATGGCGATGGTGGGCTGCACTTCCTTCACCTGTAAATAGAGCTGCTCTGCGGTGGGATGGCCGTCGAATTGGCGAAGCAGTTGTAAGATCAATGCTCTGTATCGCATAGCGTCCTCCCGTTTCAAGAATTGGAATAATTCTAATTCTATTATAGCAGAAACCACGCCTTTGTCAAGGGGAAATTTCAGATTTTTTCCGGAAGAATATGTTTTGCGATTTTTCATAAACTTATTGCAATTTTGCCAGGGTCAGTGTATAATAAAGGGGAACCCCTGAATAAATGCGCAAGAGCGAATTGCGAGGAAATTTGCGTCATAAAAAGGCGCAAAGGTGCAGGATCAGGAGCACCGTTAGGCGCGGGCATACCCCCTGAGGGTAATCCTGACGGATTTCAAGGCTTTGCAACGCATTTATGGCGGAAATTTACCGCAAGGCGCCGCAGCTGCATTTATTCGGGGGTTCCCTAATACCAAATCGGCGGCGTGTCGGCAGCTCTGCCCGCAGGCGACCCACAGGGAGGTTCACAGTATGAAGGAGATTATCACCATCGGCAGACAGTTCGGCAGCGGCGGCCGGGAGGTCGGCCTCAAGCTGGCCCAGGAGCTGGGCTATGCCTTCTATGATAAGGCGGTGCTGGCGGAGGCGGCGAGAAAGCTGGGGATTTGCGAAGCCCTGCTGGAGCAGAGCAGCGAAAGCTCCGTGGGCGCCTTCATTTATAATGTGGTTCTGAACAACCGGGAGGAGTCCTTTGAGGACAAGCTGGCCAAGCAGGAGTTTGACTATCTCCGCAAGCAGGTGAAGAAGGGTCCCTGCGTTATCATTGGCCGCTGCGCCAGCTATCATTTCCGGGAAAACCCTGGTATGCTCAGCATCTTCATCACCGCCCCCATGGAGAAGCGGGTGGAGCGCATCCTCTCCCTGAAGGAGACCTACGGCGCGGACAACGAGAAGGCCGCCAGGCGGATGATTCAGCATACCGACAAGAAGCGGGCCAACTACTACAACTACTACACCAACCAGCGTTGGGACGATATGAACCAGTACCACCTGATTCTGGACAGCACCCTGCTGGGGGTGGACGGCACCGTGGACGCCCTGGCCCAGCTCATTCGGCGCACCTGAGTTACACAAAATGAACCCCTCTGCGCTGCGTTTTGGACGCAGGGCGGAGGGGCGCTTTTTTAGTTGGATGAGTTGGACATGTCTGGCCCGGCGGCTGTGATGGCCTCCTGCTCCTTCCGCAGCTCCCGCTGCAGCGTGATGACGTTCCACCGGGCGTTGTCCGGCGTCAGGACGCACTTGACCACTTGGACCCCGGTGGCGTTCAGCCCCGCCACCACGGCGTCCAGCCGCCCGTTGTTGACGAAGCCGCACAGCACCGCCATGGGGACTTCCAGCTCCGGCCCGATATAGGGCGCCCTGGCGTAGAGGGAGCGGGCCTGGCTGACCTGCATCAGCGTGGCAATGGGCCGGTATAGAGGCTCCGCTCAATGCGCACAGCGGGGACGCCCAGCCCTTGGGCCGCGGCGATCAGGGCGTTGGCGCGCATCAGGTCGCAGCCGAACAGCAGAATTTGTTCCTTCATGGTTCCTTATGCCTTTTCCTCGGAAGCGTCCCCCTGGGGCGCGTCGGTGCCGGGGACGGCCCGGAGCACCACGCCGGTGCGGGCGGGCAGGTACAGCCGCAGCTTCCGGCCATACTCGCCGGGAATCAGGCTGGGATAGCGCTGGTGGCTGATGCGGTTCTGGCCGCCGTAGGCTTCGTCGTCAGTGCAAAGCACAACCTCATAGTCGCCCCCCGCCGTCACGGGAATCCGGTAGTTTTCAAAGGACTGGGAGGGGTTGAAGTTCAGGACGAAGAGCAGGCCGCTGCGCTCAAAGGCGATGACCTGGTCCTGCCGGTGCATCCAGTTCAGGTGGGGCATCCACTGCTGGAACAGGTTGGCGTCCTTCACGGCGGCCACCATATCCCGGTCAAAGTCGCCCAGCCACTGATATTTCAGGAAACCGTTGTCCAGCAGGCTCCACTGGCGGCGGCAGTAGTAGAAGCTCCAGTTGTTGCCCTCCCGGGG
>JAJQET010000113.1 GCA_021201515.1 Clostridiales bacterium
AGGCAACAAACGATGTGACTTGTTACGCACCAAAGCTGCCGCCGATGGCGGCTGGGGAACTTTCTGGGTTTCTATTGGTCGTGCTAATCTGATTTTAAACGCGGAAACAAACATTCCTTTAATAAAACAAAATTAAGCTCTTAAGTTGATGACATTGCCCTGAAAGGGAAGGTGCCCCGCAGGGGAAGGAGGGGTGGCTAACAGCTATACTTCCCCCCGCCGAACAAGAGGCAACCCAGCTGTCAGCCGCTTCGCAGCCCTGCGCACAAAAGCCTTGGAGGGCACAAAGCCAGAGAGAGGGGGCAGAGAGGATGGTGGGCAAGTCCGCGCCGCGGCGTTCAGGCCCGTGTTGCCCCCTGTTCGCCGGGGGGAAGTATCCTCATAGTACCCGAATCTGTATGATTGTTCAATGGACAAATCCGGCCGATGTCCGACTTTTCCCCGAAAGTCTCTTTTTATTACATTTTTGGACAGGGTCGGCCCTTTGTCCAAAAAGTTTTCCGGCCTGCGTCTTGAGAAATTCATCCTTTTGTGCTAAAATGCTATAAATAAGGGAGTAGTCGGCACCCCCGTGCGATGATGTCAACATACTGGAATCCCTTCCTGGCTTCATCTGAAACGACGAGACTTATCTACCGCCGTAGGTGAGCCGCGTCTTTTTCTTTTTTTGTAAAGCCCTGCGGCATCCTGATTGTGGTCCCAGAGAGGAGGAATGTGCGTCATGGCGGATTCCAATATCACAAAACGGGCCCTGGCGGGGGTGCTGAAAGAGCTGATGGAGGAAATGCCCTTCGCCAAAATCAACATCAGCGACATCTGCGGCAAGTGCAACATGAACCGCAAGAGCTTTTACTACCACTTCCGGGACAAATACGACCTGGTGAACTGGATTTTTGACACCGAGTTCATCGCCATGGCTAGCCAAAAAAACTTTGACACCGGCTGGGCGTTTTTCGCGGAGCTGTGCCGGTTTCTGGACGCGGACCGGGACTTCTACCGTCGGGCCATGCAGATCAAGGGGCAGAACTCTTTTTCCGACCACTTCCGGGAGTTCCTCCTCCCCATCATTGCGGAGTACATGAAGCCCTACACGTCCGGCCAGGAGCCGCCGCCCTTTCACGTCACCTTTTTCGCCGACGCGCTGCTCTGCGCCATCGAGCGCTGGCTGCTGAGCAAAAACGCCATGCCTGCGGACGAATTTTCAAAGGAAGTCCGCGCCTGCTTCCGGGGTCTGGCCCTGGGGGTCTATCAGGAGATGAACGAGGAGGAGCGGCAGGATTACCGCGCCTCTCTGGACCGTGGACAGAACAATTCCAATCCATAAACGCCAAAACAGCAGAGCACCGGAGCGTTTCCGGTGCTCTGCTGTTTTTTCTGTCCGGAAGGGCGATTCACACGGCCTCGTCCCCCAGCTGGAGCAGGTTCTTTTTGTAGGTCTCATAGTTGGGCGCCCCGTCCTGTTTGGGCTGGGTCTCCATCAAAATCCGGTAAAGGCTGCTCTGGAAGATATTATACCCATCCTGCCGCTTTGCCTCCGGCAGCCGGATCAGCGTCCCGTCCGTGTCAAAGGCCACGGCGCAGGCGCCGTCAGAGATGATGCTGTCGATGAACATATTGTCGCACAGCAGGTCCATCACTGCGGTGGGCTGCTGCTGGGCCTTCCGGGTGGCGCAGACATAGCTGTATGCCGCCTTCCGCTGGGCCGGGGTACACTGGGCAGTTCCATAGAAGAAGGTGAACGTGGCGCGGCGCTCCTCCGCACGGCTCAGCAGGGTGCCGTCCAGCACCTGCTCCAGCTCCTCCGGGCCGTAGCCCACATGGACGGCGTAGAGCAGCTTCGCCTTCCGCAGGGCGGTGCAGACCGTTTTCGTCCCCTCCTCCAGGGCCACGGAGAGCAGCAGGTTGTGATACTGCCGGGCCTGCCGGATGGCGTCCTCCGTCAGGACCTCCCCCCGGCAGAACACCAGGAAGGCGCAGTCCGGGTGGGCCTCCACCAGGGCGAAACAGTCGGACAGCTTCCCCTGGGGGTAGAGCAGATAGGTGTAAATGCCCAGCTCCGTCCCCTGCTGAATGATGCAGCGGTACCGCTCCATCCGGCCCGGCTCGCCGTCCTCCGCCAGGAGCAAGGACAGGGACCAGGGGATGTTGAACTGCTTCTCCGACTCACACTGCCGGATGGTTTTCGCCCCCCGGGTAAAGCTGTTATAGCCCAGATTGATGCCGCAGGTGACCAGAGTATCCTCGTCCACGTTGTCGATGACGTCCTGGACCAGGTGGTAATAGGCGCTGTCCTCGTCGGCCAGCATCGTCTGGGCGATCCGGAAAAACTCCTGCTGGAACCGGCCCCCGGCAAAATTCAGCGCCAGGTCGATCAGATTGCGCATGGTCCGCTTGGGAGAACGCCGCAGATCCTTCAGCGCGCGCCGCACCGTTGTTTCAATGATCACCCGCGTAATATCCTTAGATCCTTCAGCGCGCGCCGCACCGTTGTTTCAATGATCACCCGCGTAATATCCTTTCCCATGATGGCACACCTTTCATCCCCGCTGAACTAGGCTCTGCGCCCATTCTATTCAAATACCGTATTCAGTTTACGGTGTCCGGCTGAAAAGCACAAGGGACATTGTGGCGGTTTTATCCCAAAAGGTAACAGTTTCCGCCCATGTCCCATTTTTCGACACACTTTTCTCAGTGTCCCGTGCTTTTCTCCGGGAGTATCGCGTATAATCCAATATAGACAGGCGGCATACCGCCCCCGCAGGGCATACGGTGAACCGAACCGGAAAGGATTTGTTTTATTATGAGCGAAAAGACCAGAGCTGTCAAGAACAATATGCAGGAATTTGCCATCAGACAGGCGTTGAATTACCTGGACGGCAACCCCAGAGAGAACCTCCCCAAGCTGATGAACATGGTGGACCGGTTCCTCCCCGATACCTGGTACGCCAACCAGCGGCGCACCTTCCGCAAGGTGCTGTCGGAGGAGGATGACAACAACTGGTATCGCCTCATCATGCGGGTGTATGACGAGATCGACCGGGACGTATTCAAGACCTTCTTCCAGAACTTCATGCTCAACGCCAGCCTGAAGGGCAGCGCCCTCCAGGACGAGACCGTTGAGAAGTACGGCTGCAACGCACCCTGGGCCATCCTCCTGGACCCCACCTCCGCCTGCAACCTCCACTGCACCGGCTGCTGGGCCGCCGAGTACGGCAATCGGCTGAACCTGACCTTTGACGACCTGGATTCCATCGTCACCCAGGGCAAGGCCATCGGCACCTATATGTACATCTTCACCGGCGGCGAGCCCCTGGTGCGGAAGAAGGACATCATCGCCCTGTGTGAGAAGCACGCCGATTGCGAGTTCCTGTCCTTCACCAACGGCACCCTGATTGACGAGCAGTTCTGTCAGGATATGCTCCGGGTGAAGAACTTCGTCCCCGCCATCAGCGTGGAGGGCTTCGAGACCGCCACCGACGGCCGCCGGGGCAGCGGCACCTTCCAGAAGGTGGTAAAGGCCATGGAGCTGCTGAAGACCCACAAGCTGCCCTTCGGCATCTCCACCTGCTACACCAGCGTCAACTACGAGGACGTCACCAGCGAAGCCTACTACGACCAGATGATCGACTGGGGCGCCCTGTTCGTGTGGTACTTCCACTATATGCCCGTGGGGTCCGGGGCCGTACCCGAACTGCTGCCCAACCCGGAGCAGCGGACGGTGGTGCATGACCGCATCCGGGGCTACCGGGACACCAAGGCCATCTTCAGCATGGACTTCCAGAACGATGCCCAGTATGTGGGCGGCTGCATCGCCGGAGGCCGCCGGTACCTTCACATCAACGCCGCCGGAGACGTGGAGCCCTGCGTCTTTATCCACTACTCCAACGCCAACATCCATGACTGCACCCTGCTGGAGGCCCTGCAAAGCCCCATCTTCATGGCCTACCACAAGGGTCAGCCCTTTAACGACAATATGCTCCGCCCCTGCCCCATGCTGGAGAACCCAGAGCTGCTGCGGCAGATGGTGAAGGACACCAACGCCAGACCTACCGACTACGAGTCCCCGGAGGATGTGGACACCCTCTGTGACCGTACCACCCCTTATGCCGAACGCTGGGCCCCCGTGGCGGAGGAGCTGTGGGAGAAGGATGCGGCGATTTACAGGAAGGAACACAGTCAGGGGAATCAGTGAGATTTGTTTCCGGTTCTCAGCAGCCGGGCGGCAATTGGCCGCTCGGCTGCTGCTTTCCTTAGACAAGGAAAGATAAAGGAAACAGATTGTTGTTTTGCCGGCGGGGCCGGTTTCCTTAGATGAGGATGCCGGAAGGAAATAGAGCGTTTGCCCTTGCCAGGGCATGGTCTGACAGCCGCGTTATCATTTTTAGCATATCCTCCTCGGTCAGTGACCCTTGCCAGCATAGCTGGCTGCGGTTTTCGGCTAAAAATATGCCACTGGCATATTTTCTTGATGTATTGTATGAAGGGTACTTTTTAACAGTCCCGAAAATACATCATGACTGAGGCTCGTTTGTGACGAAATGAACAGCAGTGATGAAGATTGGGGGTGATAATCCCGGAATTATTGTAACTGCAAACAAATTTGACACGAAGGGAGCTTCCTATGGACATTACTTACACAAAATGCGGGGACTATTACATCCCCAACATCGCACTCTCTGACACCACGCACTACCACATCGGCAAGTATGGCAGGATGCGCAGAACATTTCTGAGGGAATACCGCCCCATTCAGTACGGCGACCTGGTGCTGACAGAGAGGTTATTCCCCCATCTGGCGGAGATCGACGAAGCCTGCCATCAACAGCTGGGAGTCATGATTCCCGCCATGGCTGAACAAGAGGGTGTGACTGCCGCCTTGAAAAGAGCCAATCAAATGGAATGGGTGCGTCGTATGAACAGCATCAAAGCCAGGGCTGAGGAGGTCATTCTGGCTGAATTGGTTTATTCTAACTGAATAAGAA
>JAJQET010000046.1 GCA_021201515.1 Clostridiales bacterium
CGGCCTTTCTACTCCCTGCGATGCAGACGCAGAATATGAGAGCGTTGTGATTCGCGGCTATGCTCATGTTTTGACAGACACGGAGCAAAAACGAACTGTCCTGACCGAAGTCATCCGTAAATATGCCCCACAGCTGGCGCAACTCGAAATGACAGAGGCCCGCGTCAGGGGAACCGCCGTTGTGGAAATCGAACCCGTCAGCATCACCGGGAAATATCATCGGTAACCGTGCAGTCTTTGCGCCAGTAAGTCGAGAGAAGGGAGACAAAGAGATGGACTGGGAACAGGCGATCAATCACGAAATCGTAGTGAGCAACCCGGATGTGGACGTGCGCTTTTATTTGTCCGTAGACCCAGGCAGTTATGTTGCCCCGCATTGGCATAACAGTCTGGAGGTCGTGTATGTGCTGGAAGGTTGGCTGCAATACCAGTATAACCAATCCACCGTGGACGTGCAGGCCGGGGAGTTTATCATCACCAATTCCAAAACGGTTCACGCAGTACTCAGTGGAAATAACCGTGCCTTTGTGCTGCAAATTCCCCGCGGTTTTCTGCATCACTTTGTCAACGACATTGATATGCTTCAGTTTTCTGCAGATATGCACCCACAGGAAGCGGAAGCGTGCCGCCGCCTGGCACAGATGAAGCAACTATTACAGGAGATGTATAACGCATACTGTGAGGAAACCCGTGGCCGACTGCTGCGTTTTAATCATTTAATGTATCAGTTTCTATATCTTTTGGTGGAGCATTATGCCACAGAGGTTGTTCCGATTAACGAAAAGCTGACCCAGAAGCACCTGAAGCTGCTGACCGATATTACATATTACATTCGAACCCACTATCAGGAAAAGTTGTCAACTAAGAACATTGCCGAGCAATTCAATTATCATCCCAATTATCTTTCCCGCATTTTCAAGGAATATATGGGCCTGACCGTACTGGACTATATTTACACGATTCGCATTATAAAGGTGCAGGAGAAACTGACGCTCTCTGACCGGAGTATCCGTGAAATTTTTGAAGATTGTGGATGCAACAATTATAACGTAGCGGTTCGTATGTTCCGGGAACGCTATCACTGTACCCCGCACGAAATGCGCCGAAGTCTGAAAAATAAACCGAAGTTCACAGTGGATGAAGGGAAGATGTCCCTGGACGCAGGAAGTGAGGAAAAAGTGAGAAAAGAATAAAACAGAACGTTAGAAATCTATAATCTTATTTCATATCGCACAAAAAAGATACGCTATTTTTGTGCGATATGCCGAAACAAACCCCTGTTTACAACGGCTATATTTTACTCATGTGAAAAAATCTCAATAATCCGCTTTTTCCTTTTTTGTTAGAATCGTGGTATTACACGGTTTGAATCCGTGCTACTTTCAAGCAGCTATCTGTTTTATAATAAACACATCACAGAGGTACAGATGAGAGCCGGCAATCATTCATAACCACTGTACTGCACAACCCACAGAGTTCCAAAAAAAGGAGACGTACAAATGAGCAACAAAACATCAACGAAAATCAGCTTTTGGGAGCGGTTTTCCTACGGCTGCGGCGATCTTGGCTGCAACATCATCTATTCCGCAATGAGTTCCTTCGTCCTGTTTTACTACACAGACTACGTCCACGTCGATGCGGTCATCGTCGGCTCGCTGATGGCGGCCTCCAAGCTGTTTGACGGCGTAACCGACCTGATCATGGGTACCATCGTGGACCGCACCAACTCCCGTTTTGGCAAATGCCGTCCCTGGATTTTGCGCATGGCGATTCCCTTCGCGCTGGCGGCCATCTTGCTCTTCACCGTTCCGTCCGGACTGGGAGATACCGCAAAATATGTGTACATCTTTATCACCTACAATCTGGTTTCCTCCGTCGTTTACACCGCAATCAACGTGCCTTACGCGACGCTGAACGCCCTCATCACCCAGGATCAGTACGAGCGCTCGGTGCTCAGCATCTTCCGTATGATTTTGGCAACCTGCGGCACACTGCTCATCACCAACCTGACACTGCCCTTGGTGGAGTTCTTCGGCGACAATACCGCCGCCTGGACAAAGACCTTCATCGTGTTCGGTATCCTGTCCATCTTTGTGTTTCTGATTACATTTAGCGGCACCAAAGAGCGCGTCAAGCCCTCTGAAACGACGAAAAAGGAAAAAATCGGCGCTGTCACCAGCCTGAAAGTCCTTGCGAAGAACAAATATTGGCTGATGATTACCGTAACTCTGGTGCTGATTTTCATTAACTACTCCCTGAACAGCGGCGCTGCGGTCTACTATGCAAAGGTTATCCTGAATGACTCCAACATGGTTGGCCCACTGAATCTGGCCTCCAACCTGGTTCAGATCGCTACTATGTTCGGCACGGCGTTTATCATCAAGAAGATCGGCAAGCGCAATATGCTGATTGCGGGGGCGATTGTCTATGCCGTCGGCTTTGCCCTGTTCATCCCGGTGGGCACCAGCTATGTCGGCGTCATGGTGGCCAGCGCTATCAAGGGCATCGGAAATGCGGGCATCTCCTCCTGTATGTTTGCCATTGTCTCCGACACCATTGAGTACGGCGAATGGAAAACCGGCTACCGCACAGAGGGCCTGATCAACTCCGCCTCCAGCTTTGGATTCAAGGTGGGCAACGGCCTGGGAACGGTCATCATCAGCTTCGCCATTGGCCTGAGTGGTTACATTGACACCGCAGTGGAGCAGTCCGCCTCCGCAGTGTTCTCCATCAACGCCATCTTTATCTATATCCCCGTCGTCGTCTGTGCCCTTGAAGTTCTCATCATGTGGTTCTATCATCTGGATGATGAGTACGACGGCATCATCGATGACCTGAGCAATGGCCGTCATGCGGAAGGAGTGGAAGTATGATTCAGAATCCGATTTTTAAGGGCTTTAACCCTGACCCCTGTATCTGTAGAAAAGGTGACGACTACTATGTGGCGGTCTCCTCCTTCGAGTGGATGCCTGGTATCCCCGTGTACCACTCCAGGGATTTGAAAAACTGGGAGTTGTACACCCACGTCCTGACCGACGATACAAAGCCCAACCTGACCCGGCTTCCCTCGGCCAAGGGCATCTGGGCGCCCTGCCTGACCTACTGCGAGGCAGAGGATATGTTCTATGTGGTCTACGGCGTGATGAACTCCATGAACGCCCGGTACTTCGATGTCAATAACTACGTCATCAAGGCCCCGGACATCACAGGCCCCTGGTCGGAACCGGTCTACACCCACTCCTCCGGCTTTGACGCTTCCCTGTTCCATGACACGGATGGGCGCAAATACCTCTCCTCTCTGGAGTGGGAGACACGAGAGAACTACGAAAAGCCTGGCGTGATTTGTCTGGTGGAGTACGACCCTGTGTCGGAAAAGGTCGTCGGCTATCCCAAGCGCATCTGGCGGGGCGGCACGGACAGAGGCTGCATCGAAGCTCCTCACATCACCAAGCGGGGCGATTACTACTACATCATGTGCGCCGAGGGCGGCACCGGATACAACCACTGTGTCACCATGGGACGCTCCAAGAACATCTGGGGTCCCTATGAAAGCGATCCTGAGAACCCCATCGTCACCTCCTCCCCGAACCAGTCCAACGAGCGGCACGACCCGGACCATCTGAAGCCCAAGTATTTTAACCCGACTTCCGTGCTGCAAAAATCCGGTCACGCCAGCTATGTAGACCTGCCCACCGGCGAGACCTATCTGGTCCATCTCTGCGGGCGGCCTTTTGTGCCGGAGCTGCGGTGTACCCTGGGCCGGGAGACCTCCATCCAGAAAATGAAGTGGACGGAGGATGGCTGGCTTCGCATGGCGGACGGCAGCAACCTGGCCAAGGAGTTCTGCGAGGAAAGCGCTCTGACTCCCTACCCCCTGCCGCAGACGCCCTCTTTTGACGACTTCGACAGCGATACCCTGGGCCTCTCCTATTACTCTCCCCGCATTTCCCCCGCGTCCTGCACGGACTTGACCGCAAGACCCGGTTGGCTCCGCATTTATGGGCAGGAATCCCTCTGCTCCCTGAACCGCACCAGTCTGGTGGCCCGGAAGTTGACTTCCGTTTACGCCACCGTCACCACAAAGCTGGACTTCCACCCGGAGGTTTACCAGCACATGGCAGGGTTGACGTTGTATTACGACAACATGAATTACATTTTCCTGCGGAAGTATTACAGCGAGACTCTCTCCAGCGAGGCCCTCAGCATCACCCAGTTGGAAAACGGCGAGAAAACGGAGTATCTGGATGTCCGTACCGCTTTGCAGGACGCTCCGATCTACCTGCGGCTGAACATCCAGGGCAGAAAGTGCTGGTTCGAGTGGTCCTATGAGGATGCCTCCTACACCCGCATTGGGCCGGACTTCGACACCACCAAATATTCGGACGAATATTGCAAGTTTGGCGAATTTACCGGGGCCTTTGTAGGCATGGCTTGCACTGACGCTGCGCTGCACAGTCACCCTGCGGACTTTGACTTCTTCTCCTATCAGGCAGAGGAGGACAAACCTGTGGTTTGATCGCCGCCTTGCGGCGTGAGAATAGCTTTTCCCCCCTCCCTTATCACTGAAAGCGGCCGGTCTCCGGCCGCTTCCACAGTCGTCAACAAGTGGCGACACCCGTATACCGGTGAGAGCGAACACAGAATAACATCTAATTATTCGAGAGGCTGTGATTCTAGCGGTCTCTCGTACTGGCGTTTTCAAATCAATTCCAACCGGGAGGTGTCTGCGATGGAAAACAGAATCAAATTTGGACAAATCCGCCCTTGCGGATGGCTGAAGCGCGAATTGCGGGAATCTATGCGGGGCTGTATCGGACATTTGGATCAACTTGTCCCGGACTTGATCCTCAAAGATGACATTTACGGAAAAGACCGGCTGGGGTGCGGCAGCGCCCAAAAGGAATTGGGAAGGAACGACCCTGCGGAGCCAGATGCACAAGATAATGACGCGCAA
>JAJQET010000086.1 GCA_021201515.1 Clostridiales bacterium
TCCACGACACCGCCGACATTGACAACACCATCACCCGTTCCTCCATCACCGTAGGTTGGGATTCCGCAACCTCCATCGACCCCTGGGGCACCGACAACAACACCCCCGGCAACTATGAAGTGTACGAAATGCTGTTCGAGACCTCCGCAGACGGCGAGTTCTACGCCCTGCTGGCCGACGCCAGCCGCGGCGAGTACGGCGGCTACGATCATGAGGAAGGCGCCACCACCTACACCGTGTACATCTACGATTACATCTATGACCACGAGGGCAACCACATCACCGCATCTGATGTAGCTTACAGCTACATGTATCAGTACGAGAACGCCACCACCTCCAACTGGCAGACCCTGGTCTCCATTGAGGCTGTGGACGACACCACCGTCCTCTTCACCTTCACCGAGGAGCTGACCGCTCTGGGCGCGCTGGAGAACTTCCTCTCCCGCTGCTTCATCGTCTCTGAGAACTGCTCCGCCAACCTGTCCAACGAAATGTGCGGCACCGGCCCCTACAAGTTCGTCTCCTACACCTCCGGCTCCACTCTGGTGCTTGAGCGGAACGACGATTACTGGCAGACCGATGAGAGCCTGCGCCGTCAGGAGTCCCAGGCCAACGTTGGAACCATTACCTATCAGTTCGTGGACGAGGGCAGCTCCCGTGAGACCGGCCTGAAGTCCGGCGCACTGGACGCAGTCTATGATATGTCTCTGGACAACATTGACCCCTTCCTGGAGGGTGCTGAGTACGGCGACCAGTACAGCGTCTACTCCTATGCTCAGAAGTTCATCTACTTCCTGGCCCCCAACTGCAGCGATGATTCTGCCTGCGGCGATGTGAACCTCCGTCTGGCCATCTTCAACGCCATCAACC
Organism: Clostridiales bacterium; assembly: GCA_021201515.1. Lineage (GTDB taxonomy): Bacteria > Bacillota > Clostridia > Oscillospirales > Oscillospiraceae > Onthomonas. The sequence continues at coordinate 871 of JAJQET010000086.1, forward strand.
AGGACGGCCTGATCACCGCTCTGGGCGGCGGCTACACCCGTCTGTACTCCTTCGCCACCGACTACTATTCCGATTTCGACTATGTTGACTGGTCCAGCCTGGACAACTACAACACCAACGACGGCGCTGATACGGAAGCTGCTGCCGAGTATCTGGCTCAGTCCTCCTACAACGGCGAAACTCTGACCATCCTCTGCCTGAACACCTTCAACGATGTTGCCACCGTCATCGCCGCTCAGCTGGCTGCCGTGGGCATCAACGCTCAGGTGAAGGGCCTTGACCAGGCATCTCTGAGCTCCACGCAGGCTGACTCCTCCGCCTGGGATCTGGTGCTGGGCATGATGGCCGGCGACTACAACGTCAACGCCTGGAGCCATGGCTTCGATTATAACTCCAACGGCGGCTCCGGTTCCGCCACCGGTTACTTCACCGTCGATGACGAGTGGCAGGCTCTCCTGGAGCTGTGCAACACCGTGGATGGCCACACCAGCGAGAATATGGAAGCCTGGTGGCAGATGGCCGTTGACAACGGTTATGTCATGGGCCTGTACACCGGCAACTCCTACAACGTCGTCCCTGAGGACTGCACCTATGTCTGCCTGTCCGACCGTCTGCATCTGCTGGTTGGCGGCTGCTGCTATGACGGCTCCGTGTAGTAACACCGCAATGCTGACACAGCAGTATAAACTTTTCAACTGAAACCTGCGGCTCCGCTCGTAAGGGCGGGGCCGCTTATTCGGAGCTGAATTTCAGCAAAATAATTCTTAATTGATTGCGCCGCGGGGAGCTGTGACCCCGGGCGCAACCCCCAAAAAAAGCAAAAAGAGTGAGGCGTGAATATGTGGAGATATATCGTTAACAGATTGCTCTGGTTGATCGTCATCATGCTTTGTGTGGCCGTCATTATCTTTACCATCCTGTGGTTTGTGCCGGGTGACCCGGCCCAGATCATCCTCGGTACCGGCGCCACCAATGAGGACATTCAACGGCTGCGAGAGCAATTAGGACTGAATGAACCATACCTGGTGCAGCTGACCTCCTTCCTCAGCGACACCTTCCTGCACCTGGACTTCGGTGAATCCTATGTGTACGGCGTTCCCGTCATTCAGGAGTTCGCCACCCGTCTGCCCCGCACCCTGGGGCTGGGCCTGATTTCCATGCTGCTGAACATCATCATCGGCATCCCTCTGGGCGTCAACGCTGCCATCCACCGCAACACCATTTGGGATCAGGGCGTCCTGGTGCTGGCCATGGTGTTCATCTCCGTGCCCCAGTTCTACCTGGGCCTGCTGATGGTCATCCTGTTCTCCGTCAACCTGGGCTGGCTGCCCCCCTTCGGCATCAGCGGCGACTATCCCACCTGGACCTACTGGGTGATGCCGGTGCTGGCCAACTCCCTCTCCGGCCTGGCCATGAACGCCAGGCAGACCAGAAGCGCGGCGCTGGAGACCATCCGGGCCGACTTCGTCACCACCGCACGGGCCAAGGGCCTGCCGGAAAACACCGTCATTTACAAGCATATGCTCCCCAACGCATTGATCCCCGTCATCAACGCCCTGGGTATGCAGCTGTCCATGGTGGTCGGCGGCACCGTGGTCATCGAGAACGTGTTCTCCTTCCCCGGCATCGGCCAGTACCTGCTGACCGGCGTGAACTCCCGTGACTATCCGGTTATCCGCGGCTCCGTCATGATTCTGGCCCTGTTCTCCGCCGTCGTCACCCTGCTGGTGGACCTGGTCTATGCGTTCATCGACCCCAGAATCAAGGCTCAGTACATCAACTACGCTGCCAAGAAGAGCAGCCCGAAGGAAAAGAAAGGTGGGAAGAAAAATGGCTAATGCGGCAACGAAAACGGCCACTTCCGCACCGAAGCGGAAAAAGGATACCCAGTTCCGGCAAATCATGCGGCGGCTCGTGAAGAGCAAAACCGCCATGATCGGTCTGGTAGTCATGGTCGTCATCATTCTGGCCTGCGCCCTTGCGCCCCTGATCGCGCCCTATGACCCCAACTACATGGACTACTCGGCATTGAACGCCACTCCCTCCCTGGCCCACATCATGGGCTGCGACAACCTGGGCCGTGACATCTTCAGCCGTGTGCTGTACGGCGGCCGCCTGTCCCTGGCCCTGGGCTTCACCGTGGCCATCGTAGGCATGGCCTTCGGCGTGTTCTTCGGCAGCCTGGTGGGCTACATCGGCGGCCAGGTGGACAACATCACCATGCGTATCTGCGACGTGTGGATGGCCATCCCCGGCACCCTGCTGTCCATCATCATCTCCTCCGCCCTGGGCGACGGCTTCTGGTACACCGTGCTGGCCCTGTCCGTCAGCGGCCTGCCCGGCTCTGTCCGCGGCACCCGTGCCATGGCGCTGAAGGAGCGTGAGATGGAGTACCTGGAGGCGGCCAAGGCCATGAACTGCTCCAAGATGAAGATCATCTACAAGCACATGATGCCCAACACCATCGCCCCCACCATCGTGGGCACCACCGGCCAGATCGGCGGCACCATGATGACCGCCGCCGGCCTGTCCTACATCGGCCTGGGCATTCAGCCGCCCACCGCTGAGTGGGGCGCCATGTGCTCCTCCGCACGGGAATATCTGACCAGCTATCCCCACGAGATGATTATGCCTGGTCTGGCCATTCTGGTCACCGTGCTGGCCATCAATATGCTGGGCGACGGTCTACGGGACGCCATGGATCCCCGTCTGAAGGATTAAGGAGGAAACAGAGATGAGTGAGAACTTTTTGACCATCCATGACCTGGTGGTAGAATATTCCTCCGGCGGACAAATCGTCCAGGCCGTCAACGGCGTGGATTTGCATCTGGCCAAGGGCCAGACCCTGGGCCTGGTGGGCGAGACCGGCGCAGGCAAGACCACCATCGCCAAGGCCATCCTCCGCATCCTGCCCATGCCCCCCGCCAGGGTGAAGCAGGGCGAGATCTACCTGGACGGCGAGGACCTGCTGAAGCTGCCGGAAAAGGAAATGCTGAAGATCCGGGGCAACAAGATCGCCATGATCTTCCAGGACCCCATGACCGCCCTGAACCCCACCATGACGGTGGGCGACCAGATCAGCGAGGTCGTCCTCCAACACAACGACTTCACCAAGTCCCAGGCCAGGGACCGCACCATTGAAATGCTGGAGATGGTGGGCATCGCCAGCGTCCGTTACATGGACTATCCCCATCAGTTCTCTGGCGGCATGAAGCAGCGTGTGGTCATCGCCATGGCCCTGGCCTGCGAGCCGGAGCTGATCCTGGCGGACGAGCCCACCACCGCCCTGGACGTGACCATTCAGGCCCAGGTACTGGACATGATGAAGGACCTCAGGGTGAAGCTGAACACCTCCATGATTATGATCACCCACGACCTGGGCGTGGTGGCCGAGACCTGCGACGATGTGGCCGTCATTTACGCCGGCGAAATCGTGGAGTACGGCACCAAGGAGCGGATTTTCCGCAACCCCATGCACCCCTACACCCTGGGGCTGTTCGGTTCCCTGCCCAAGCTGGACGACGATTCCAAGCGGCTGTCCCCCATCCACGGGCTGCCGCCTGACCCCACCAACCTGCCTGCGGGCTGCAAGTTCGGCCCCAGATGCCCGGACTGCGACGGCGGCACGAAGTGCGGCGCGGACCAGGCCATGATCGAAGTGGAGCCAGGACATTTTGTCCGCTGCTGTAAGTTTGCGAAAGGAGGCGTGTAAGCATGGCCCTTCTCGAAGTAGAACATCTGAAGAAGTATTTCAGCGTCGGCGCGGGCACCAACCACGCCGTAGATGACATCACCCTGTCCATTGAAAAAGGCCACACCATGGGCGTCGTAGGCGAGTCCGGCTGCGGCAAGTCCACCCTGGGCCGTACCATCATCCGCCTGCTGGACGCCACCGACGGCACCGTCCGCCTGGACGGCGAGGACATCACCTATGCCAAGGGCAAGGACCTCCGCCGCCTCCGCGAGAAGGTCAGCATCGTCTTCCAGGACCCCTACTCCTCCCTGACCCCCCGCTCCCGCGTGGAGGCCACCATCCGTGCGCCCCTCCAGGAGGCCCCCCGGGTCCCCAAGGCCCAGGT
>JAJQET010000296.1 GCA_021201515.1 Clostridiales bacterium
TCCTCCAGCGCCCCGTCGGCATACTCCTCGTCCGCGTCGTGCTGCTGGTGCTGGTCGTGCCCGAACTCCTCATCGTCGTCCTCGTCGTGATGATGGTGATGCTCGTGCTCGTCCTCATCATCCTCGTCGTGGTCGTGATGATGGTGATGCCCATGCTCATCCTCATCGTCGTGGTGATGGTGGCAGCACTCGTCCTCATCGTCGTCCTCGCCGTTGTCGGCGGCGTGGAGCTGACGCATCAGCTCGTCGGCCAGGGAGTTGCCCCCGGCGATGGCGGAGAGCATCTGCTCACCGGTCAGTTCATCCCAGGGGGTGGTGATGATGGTGGCCTCCGGGTTCTTCTCCCGCAGCAGAGCGGTGACCTCGGCCACCGTCTCCTCCGTCATATCCTGGGTGCGGCTCAGGATGATGGTGCCCGCATGGGCCACCTGGTCCAGGAAGAACTCACCAAAGTTCTTCATATAGGTCTTGCAGCGTTTGGCGTTCACCACGGTGACGGCGCTGCCCAGCACCATGCCGGTTTCCTCCGCCACACGGCCCACGGCGGTGGACACGTCGGACAGCTTGCCCACGCCGGAGGGCTCGATGAGGATGCGGTCGGGGTGGTACTGGTTCAGCACCTCCCGCAGGGCAGTGGAGAAGTCCCCCACCAGGGAGCAGCAGATGCAGCCCGCGTTCATCTCGGTGATTTGGATGCCCGCATCCTGGAGGAAGCCGCCGTCAATGCCGATCTCGCCAAATTCGTTCTCAATCAGCACCAGCTTCTGGCCTGCATAGGCTTCGTTGATGAGCTTTTTAATCAGTGTGGTTTTACCGGCCCCCAGGAAGCCGGAGATAATGTCAATGGTGGTCATGATAAAAATCCCTCCCTTTGAGTATGAATTATGAGTCTATTTTATCCCTTTGTCAGAAAAATGCAAGGGGCAGACTGTGAATATTTTGTGACAAAAAGTGCAAGGCGTGGTGAAATCCGCTGAACATCCGCCTCTTTGCCGCCCTCATCCCTGGAACAGGGCGGCCACCAGCCGCTCCAGATGGTACTGATCCTCCGCGCCCATCAGCTCCCGGGCGGAGTGCATGGCGGCGATGGGGACCCCTGCGTCCTGCACCTGCATGGGCAAATAAGTGGCGGCGATGGAGCCCAGGGTGGCCCCGCCCCGAATGTCGGCGTGGTTCACGAAGATTTGACAGGGGATGCCCGCCTGGGCGCACAGGGCCTGCACCACCGCTGAGGACTCGCAGCTGCCCATATAGGACTGGCGGGCGGCCTGCTTGATGGTGACACCGCTGTTCAGCCGCACCCGGTTGGTGGGGTCGGTCTTCTCTGGGTAGTTGGGGTGGCTGCAATGGGCCACGTCCAGGGACAGGGCGAAGCCGTCGGTCATGTCCCGCAGCCAGGTCTCCCGGCTCAGGCCGAAGGCGGCGTAAATGCGCTCGATGACATTGGGGAGGGCGCTGCCCGCCGCCCCCTGGCGGGTGCGGCTGCCCACCTCCTCATGGTCGAAGAGGACGGCCAGATTGATGCCACGCTCCCGCCGGGCATGGGTCAGGCCGTAAATGCAGGCCTCCGCGGAGGTTTGATTGTCCAGCCGGGGGGAGGACAGCATGGTTTCCTCCAGCCCCACCAAACAGCCCTGCTCGTACTGGTAGACATACAGCTCGTAATCCAGGATGTCCGACGGGGTCACGCCGCATTCCCTGGCCAGGGCCTGCCGGAAGAAAGCTTCGCCCCCCAGCGCCTGCTCCAGCACGTCCACCACGGGGAGCATATCCTTTTGCAGGCTCAGGTTCAGGTTGTCATTGGCGCTGCGGTTTAAATGAATGGCCAGGCTGGGAATGGTGGCCACCGGACGGCCGAAGTCCACAAAGACCCGCCGGGGGTGGAAAGGGTCGTCCCCCCGGAGGGCCACCTTGCCCGCGATGGACAGGGGCCGGTCCAGCCAGGAGTAGCGGAGCATCCCGCCGTAGCCCTCCACGTTCAGCTTGCCGCAGCCATTGGAATACAGCTCCGGACTGGGCTTCACCCGAAAGCAGGGGAAATCGGTGTGGGCCAGGGCCAGCCGCAGGTTGCCGGAGTCCGCCATGGCGGAGCCGACGGTGAAGGCGATCAGGGTGGAGTCGTGAACAGGGACGTAATAGCCCTTCCCGTAGTCCAGCTGCCACTGGTCGGAGAAGCGCAGCTGGGTGAACCCGGCTGCGTCCAGCGCCTTTTGGGCGGTCAGCACGGTGTGGAAGGGGGTGGGGGAATCCCCGATCCAGGTGAGCAGCCGTTGGGCGGCGTCGAGACAGGGGAGATTGGTTGACATAAGATGTCCTCCTTGTGTGAATGGTTTCAGTCAGCGCCCATTATACCCCGTTTTGCCTGAAAAGGCAACGGGGTTTGCGCCACTTGGTTGGCGCTTCCTGTGGCACCTAATACAAATTTTGAAAATCACGCAGTTTTGAAAGATTAGGTCTGGAAAAACCACTCCACATCCTGTATAATAAGAGATAGCTATGCAGCGCCTGTAGGGCGCTCTAAAAAATAAAAAGGAGTGCATTACGAATGAGAACGTATGCCTTTGGCGTGGACATTGGCGGCACAACCATCAAGATGGGCCTGTTTAAGACGGACGGCACACTGCTGGAGAAGTGGGAGATTCCCACCCGCACCGAACTGGACGGGGTGAACATCCTGCCGGACATCGCCAAAGCCGTCACCCTGAAGATGAAGGAGCTGAATATTCCCTCCTATGAGGTCAAGGGGATCGGCATCGACGTGCCCGGCCCGGTGGGGGAGGACGGCACGGTGTACAAGTGCGTCAACCTGGGCTGGGGCATCTTCAACGTAGTGGACCGGATGAACGAGCTGCTGCCCACCATCCCCAACGTGGCCTGCGGCAATGACGCCAACGTGGCCGCCCTGGGCGAAATGTGGATGGGCGGCGGCAAGGGTCATGACAGCATTGCCATGTTCACCCTGGGCACCGGCGTCGGCGGCGGCATTGTTATGAACGGCAAAATCGTGGCCGGCAGCAACGGCGCCGGGGGCGAGGTGGGCCATATGTGCGTCAACCCGACGGAGACAGTGCCCTGCGCCTGCGGCAACTATGGCTGCCTGGAGCAGTACGCCTCCGCCACAGGCATTGTGCGGATGGGCAAGCTGATGCTGGAGGCATCGGACAGGCCCTCCATGCTCCGTGGGATGGAGGACATCTCTGCCAAGGACATCTGTGACGCCGCCCGGGAGGGGGACGAGGTGGCCCTGAAAATCGTAGACCGCTGCGGCGAATATCTGGGTCGGGCCATGAGCGCCGTGGGCGTGACCATGGACCCGGAGATTTATGTCATCGGCGGCGGCATGAGCCGGGCAGGGGCCGTCCTGATCGACGCCATTGTGAAGTATTTTGAGCGCTATGCCTTCCATGTGTCCAAGTCCACCCCCGTTGTGGTGGCGGAGCTGGGGAACGATGCAGGCATTTACGGCTGCGCAAAAATGATTCTGTAAGAAATGTGATCTGTTTTTTCAGCGGCATGGCGAACTGTCATGCCGCTCTGTTTTACCCTCCGGCGTACAAAGCCCCTTCCAAAATCCGGGCGCGGATGGAAAAATAATCCGACTGACCGCAGCTCTGGGCCAGGGTGTCGTTAAATTCGATATAGAAGCAGTCCTCCAGTAGGAGCTGTCGGGCGGCGGCTTGGGCGCGGAGAGCCTCGGCCTGGCGGTTCAGACAGTCGGCCTGAGATTCTCCCGCCGGGATGCGGCTGTATCGGCAGAGGTAGTCTCCGGCGGGGATGCACCCGTCGCCGTCCTTCCGCTTCTGAAAGAGGAACCGTCTGCCCTGGCAGATGCAGAGGCCGGTGTAGGGGCCGTCCGTCAGGTAGTTCACAATGACCCGCTCCTCCGGGGCCCGGGCCGGTTCCGTCTCAAAATCCAGCAGAAGGGCGTAGGGCTCTGCCGGACAGGACAGAACGGGATACCCTTTGTCCAGGTACCGTTGAAAGAGCCGGTTGCTGTCCAGCACGCTCTGGAGGAGGCCCTTCCGCTGCTCCAGCTGCCGGATCAGCCGGTCGATCTCCCGGTTCTGCGCCTCCAGAAACCGGTTCATCATCTCGGCGTCCCGGCTCTCCAGACAGGCCCTGATGTCCTTCAGGCTGACCCCCAAATCCCGCAGCGTCACGATCAGCGCCAGCTGATCCAGCTGATTGACGGCGTAGTAGCGATAGCCGTTTTCACCGACGTGGCTGGGGCGGAACAGCCCAATCTCATCGTAATAGTGCAGGGTACGCTTATTCAGCCCGGCCAGCGCCGCAAAGTCGCCGGTTTTGAAGTAGAAGCCGGAAAATTTTTTCACGGTTTGCCCACCGCCTCTTGACCTTACAGTAACTGTAGGGTTTATACTCTCATTATAAAAGGAGGCGTCGGAAAATGCAAGAGAAATCGCTGACAGAGGGCCCCGTCGGCAGGGGCCTGCTGCGGTTCGCCCTGCCTGTGGTGCTGAGTATGCTGGCCGCCCAGTGCTACACCCTTGCGGACACCATGATTGTGGGGCTGAAACTGGACGCCAACGTCCTGGCGGCGGTGTCCAATGCCTCCACTCTGCTGATGTTCTTCCTGTTCCTCTCCGGGGGCATGGAGTTGGGGGGCAACCTGCTGGTGGCTGCCCGGAAGCCAGTCTCCACCGGGGAGGCCCTGTCCGGCCTGATTTACAACCTGCTCTTTGTGGACGCAGTCATCGGTCTGGCTATGCTGGGCTTGGGGCTGGCAGCCTTCCGCCCGCTGCTGCTCCTCATCAACACACCGGAGGAGATCGTCGCCCAGGCGCTGCTGTACGGCAGAATCTATCTCTTCGGCCTGCCCGCTCAGATGGTCTACGACCTCTCCCGACAAATCCTCATCGGCTGTGGGGATTCCAAAACGCCGCTGTACTTCGTCCTGTGCACCTCGGTGCTGAACATAGGGC
>JAJQET010000082.1 GCA_021201515.1 Clostridiales bacterium
GTTATGATGTACATCACCTGCCTGGATATGGAGGGGGTTCTGGTCCCCGAAATCTGGATTGCCTTTGCCGAGGCCAGCGGCATCCCTGAGCTGCGGCGCACCACCCGGGACGAGCCGGATTACGACAAGCTGATGCGCTACCGCCTGAACATCCTGAAGGAGCATCACCTGGGCCTGCCGGAGATTCAGGCCGTCATCTCCACCATTGACCCCCTGCCCGGCGCAAAGGAGTTTCTGGACGAGCTGCGGAGCTTCACCCAGGTGGTGGTGCTCAGCGACACCTTTGAGCAGTTCGCCATGCCCCTGGTGAAGAAGCTGGGCTACCCCACCCTGATGTGCAACCAGCTGGAGGTGGCCCCGGACGGGGAAATCACCGGCTACCATATGCGGGTGGCCAAGTCCAAGCTGTCCACGGTGAAGGCCCTCCAGTCCATCGGCTACGAGACCATCGCCAGCGGCGACAGCTACAACGATCTGGCCATGATTCAGGCCAGCAAGGCGGGCTTCCTCTTCCGCAGCACCCCCCAGATTCAGGCCGACCATCCGGAGCTGGCCGCTTACGAGTCCTTTGACGACCTGCTGGCCGCCATCCGGAGGGCCATGGACTGACCTTTTGGCCCCGCCGCATTGAGAGAGGCGGCGCCGCCGATGCCAACTATTTGAGAAGGAGAACGATTATGAGCCATCTGCCTGACGCCCCCTGCTTCGTCCCGGCGGACATCCTGCTGCCCAAAGACTGCGACCTGACCAAATGGAGCGTTGTGGCCTGCGACCAGTACACCTCCCAGCCGGAGTACTGGAAGCGCATCCACCGCTCCCTGGGGGACGCCCCCTCCACCCTGCGGCTGATGTTGCCGGAGGCCTTCCTCAGCGACGGGAAAACCAGCCTCCACAACCTGGAGATCGCCCAGGCCATGCAGCGCTACCTGGACGCCGGTGTGTTTCAGACGATTCCCCACGCCCTGATCTATGTGGAGCGCTGGCTGTCCAATGGCAGGCTCCGCCGGGGGCTGGTGGGGGCCGTGGATCTGGAGCAGTACGATTACACCGCCGGCTCCCAGACCCTGATCCGCGCCACCGAGGGCACCGTCCTCAGCCGCATCCCCCCCAGGGTGGCGGTGCGCCGTCACGCCCCCATTGAGCTGCCCCACATCCTCATGCTGATGGACGACCCGGAGCGGCAGATCATCGAGCATCTCACCGCCGAGACGGACGAGATGGAACAGCTCTATGACTTTGACCTGGTGGCGGATGGCGGCCATATCACCGGCTACCTGCTGACCCCCGCCCAGCAGGAGGAGGTGCTGGCCATGATCGAGGGCCTGCGGGACGAGGAGGCCTTCGCCCGGCGCTATGATGCGGCGGGGCTGCCCCAGCTGCTCTTCGCCGTGGGGGACGGCAACCACTCCCTGGCCTCCGCCAAGGCATTGTACGAGGAGGAGAAGCTGGCCGCGCCGGAGGGAGCGGAGCTGCTCTCCCGTTACGCCCTGGTGGAGCTGGAAAACCTCCACGAGGACGCGCTGGAGTTTGAGGCCATTCACCGGGTGGTGTTCCACATCGACCCCAAACAGCTGCTGGCGGATTTGATGGCCTTCTACCCGGAGGCCCACTACGGCGAGGGTGAGGGCCACAGCTTCCAATATGTTGCCGCCGGGGAGCGGGGAACCATCGCCGTCCCCAACCCCAAAGCCCAGCTGGCGGTGGGCACCCTGCAAACCTTCCTGGACGGCTGGCTCCGGGCCCATGTGGGCAGCAGCATCGACTATGTCCACGGCGCGGACGTGGCGGAGGGTCTGGGCGCGGAACCGGGGAACATCGCCTTCCTGCTCCCCGCCATGGGCAAGGATCAGCTCTTTAAGACGGTCATCCACGACGGAGCGTTGCCCCGCAAGACCTTCTCCATGGGGGAGGCCCAGGACAAACGGTTCTACCTGGAAGCGAGGAGAATCAAGTGACCGCCCCGCTGACCGAGCCCGCCTGGGCCAAGCTGAACCTGACCCTGGACGTGCTGGGCAGGCGGGCGGACGGCTTTCACGACCTGCGGATGGTGATGCAGAGCGTCTCCCTCCATGACGACGTCGTGCTGACCCTGACGGAGGAGCCGGGGATCCGCCTTGCCACCAACTTCTCCTTCCTGCCCACAGACGGGCGGAACCTGGCCGTCATGGCCGCAAACGCCTTTCAGCAGGCCACCGGCGTGGATGTGGGCGGCCTGCGCATCCGGGTGGAGAAGCACATCCCCGTCTGCGCCGGTACCGCCGGCGGCAGCAGCGACGCCGCCGCCGTACTGCGGGGGCTGAACCGGCTCTATGAGACGGGGCTGACCCCTGAGCAGCTGGCCAAAATCGGGGAGGACGTCGGCTCCGATGTGCCCTACTGCGTGCTGGGGGGCACTGCCCTGGCTGAGGGCCGGGGGGAGCGGCTGACGCGCCTCCCCGCCCTGCCGGACTGCGCCATTGTGATGTGCAAGCCCTCCTTCGCCGTCTCCACGCCGGAGCTGTTTCACCGCATTGACAGCTTTAAGCTCCGCTGCCACCCGGACACCGCCGGGATGCTGAAGGCGCTGGAGGAGGGCAGCCTGCAGGGGGTAGCCCGGCGGCTGTACAACGTCTTTGAGGACGTCCTTCCGCCCCAGCAGGGGAACGCCATCCGGGAAATCCGCCAGAGCCTCATCGAATCCGGCGCCCTGGGGGCCTGCCTGTCCGGCACCGGCCCCACCGTGTTCGGCATCTTTGAGGCGGAGGAGGAGGCCCGGCGGGCCGCCGCAGTGCTGGCCCCCGCCTATCGGGAGACCTTTGTGGTCAGGCCGGTGGCATGATGCTGAATGTGCGGGATTCATCCGTCCCGGAGGGGTTGCTCTCCTTTGATAAGGGTTGAGAAAGGAAATAGGTGGTTTCCCTCCGGGGGCCCCATTTCTTGTGCCGCCAAGAAATGGGGAAAGAAGGCGGCTTAAGAGGGAGTTCGGGGCCTCACTCCCTCTTAAGAATCTCCCTCCTGTTCCACTGGGCTTCGCGCTATCCACTCCATAGGTGGTCTATCCCGGTAGAGACGATGTGACCTGACACGCACCAAAGCTGCCGCCGATGGCGGCTGGCAGGGATTGTCGCCTCGTCCCTCGCCTTCGGCGGGACGGGCGACAATTTTATTGTCCTTTGGTCGTGGACATCTGACTGTTCGGATGCGTTACTCCCCTCAACCTTGATAGATTGTATCATAAGTTGATGACATCACCCGTGAGGAACACCGGTATAAAATGAAGCAGCACCGTCTAAACTGGGAGAAATCCCATGTTAGGCGGTGTTTTTATGTCAAATCAACCTTCTGTCCGCTGTCTGCCGGGGAAACGGGCACGGCCTGCCCTTCTTTTGGCAGGGTTGCTGGTGTCCGGCCTGCTCCTGACAGTCAGCTGGGCGGGCTATCGCCAGGCGGCGCTGGCGGAGGGGCTGGTGCGGTTTCATGTGGTGGCGGCCTCCGACAGTGAGGCGGACCAGCGGCAGAAACTGCTGGTCCGGGACGCGGTGCTGGCCGCCGCCCAGTCTTTGCTGGCGGAGTCGGATTCCGCCGGGGACAGCCGGGCCATCCTCTCCGCCCACCTGGAGGAGCTGGCCCAGGCGGGGGCCGAAGCCCTCCGGGCCTCCGGCAGCTCCGGCACCGTCACCGCGGCCCTGAACCGCCGGTACTATTCCACCCGTTACGGGGAGGGGGTCTCCCTCCCCGCCGGCGAGTACGTCAGCCTGCAAATCATCATCGGCGAAGGGGAGGGGCACAACTGGTGGTGCGTCCTCTTCCCCGACCTCTCCGCCGGGGCGGACGCCGCCGCCGTCATGGTGGAGGAGGACGCGGGGCTGGTCACCCAGGCGGACGAGGGCTATGAACTGCGCTTCCGCTGCCTGGAGCTGTGGGGGACGGTGAAGGGGTGGCTCTCCTCCCTGGGCGGCTGAAACGGGTTCACCCCCCTGGGCCAGCAGCGCCGCCAGGTAGAGGGTACAGCCCGCCAGCGCCGCCAGCGCCGACGCCTCCCACAGCCCCGTCCCGCTGTCCCGCAGGCTGCGGTAAAGCAGGTTCACCACCGACCCCATCAGGAGGGCGGACAGGGCCGGGGCCGTCACCACCGGGAACCAGCGGATCTCCACCCCGCCCTGCCGAACGACCACCCGAATCCGCAGCCAGAAGCCCAGAAGGGAGCTGACCGCCGTCCCCAAAGCATAGGCGTAGAAGCCCAGCCTGCCGGTCAGCAGGAGGGTGCAACCCAACTGCACCCCGCCGCAGAACAGAGAGATGACGGCCCCCTGTTTTTGCCGGCCGATGCCATTGAGGACGGTGTTTAAAACGGCTTCATAGGCGGAAAGGGCCGACCCGACGCTCAGGGGGAGCAGCAGCGCCCCCACACGGCTGTCATGGAACAGCAGCGCCCCCACATCTCCCCCCAGCGTCACCAGCAGGGCCATCAGCGGCAGCACCAGCAGGGAGATGGATGAGAGGGCCGTTTCAATATACCGGTTCAGCTCCGCCCTCCGCCCCAAGGTGCAGCACTCCGTCAGCCGGGGCAGGATGGACAGGGACAGGGCGTTCACAAAGGCGAAGGGCAGGTTCAACAGAGGCAGCGTCATGCCGAACACCACTCCGAAGGCTTCCATGGCCCCGGAGGCGGTGTACCCCGCCAGCACCAGCAACTGTGGCACCAGAATGGCGTTCACCGACCCCATCAGGTTGCCCAGGAGGGCGGTAAACCCCACCGGCAGGGCGATTTGGAGCAGGGAACGGCGGGCAACCCCCGCCTCCGCCGCCCGCCCCGTCTGTCCGTCGGGACGGCGCTGCCGGGCAAGGCGGGTCAGGGTCAGCACCAGGGAGGAGAACACCTCGCTGACCCCCATCCCCAGCACAATGACCGCCACCGTATGGGCCCCGTCCAGGGG
>JAJQET010000011.1 GCA_021201515.1 Clostridiales bacterium
GGCCCAGGCAGCCCCGCAAACCGGCCCAGCCCAGAGAACCGGCCCCTGTGCGCTACCTGACGGTGGACACCTACGGCAGCCGCCTGAACCTGCGGGACAGCGGCAGCCGCAGCGGCAACGTGGTGGCCCGCCTGCCCAGCGGGGCGAAGGTGGAGCTGCTGGAAACCCAGGGCGCATGGGTGCGCGTCCGCTGGGAGGACAAGACCGGCTGGGCCCTGTCCGCCTATTTAAAGGAGCTATAAGCCGTCAGACCCCTCCAGGAAGTCCTGGAGGGTCCAGCCCTCCAGAAAGCCGATGATGTGACCGGCAAATTCCTCCCAAAAGGCCAGCGTTTTGCACTCGTCCTTCCGGGGGCACAGGTGCACCGGGGTATCCAGGCAGGCGATGGGGGCCAGGGAGCCCTCCGTCACCTCCAGAATCTCCCGCACGGTGTAGTCCTTCGGCGGGCGCACCAGCCGGTAGCCGCCGTTGCTGCCCCGGACGCCCTGAATCAGCCCGTCCTTTTTCAGCAGGGAGACGATCTGCTCCAGATACTTGACCTCGATACCCTGCCGCCGGGCAATCTCCTTCAGGGGGATGTAGGCGGCGGCGTCCGGCAGCCGCTCCTGCTCCGCCAGGTCGATCATGGTGCGCAGGGCATAGCGGCCTTTCGTTGAAATTTTCACGGCGTGTCCCTCCTTTTTACGATATTCCTACCATTTATATTACACCACCGGGAAAACCATGTAAAGCAAAACCTGCACCGAAAGGGGGCAGGTTTTGTCGCCGTCCGTGAAATCTTCAGGAAATCTTAAGGACCCCGGCGCTTCCCTTTTGGGGGATTTCCCGGTATACTCTATGGTAGAGGAGTGACGAAAAATGTACAACATACTGGTTTGCGATGACGATAAGGATATTGTGTCCGCCCTGGAGATTTACCTCTCCGGCGGGGAGTATCGGGTGTTCAAGGCCTACTCCGGGGAGGAGGCTTTGCAGATCCTGTCCCAGGAAAAAATTCATCTGGTGCTGATGGACATCATGATGCCCCACATGGACGGCATCCGGGCCACCCAGGAGCTGCGGAAAACCTCCAACGTGCCGGTGCTGTTCCTGACGGCCAAGGGGGAGGACACGGACAAAATCCAGGGCCTCAACGCCGGCGGGGACGATTACATCACCAAGCCCTTCAACCCCATGGAGGTGCTGGCCAGGGTGCGGAGCCAGCTGCGGCGCTACACCGTTCTGGGGGGCGAACCGGCCAGGGAGGGCACCCTGACCGTGGGTCCCATCGAGCTGGACACGGAGCGCCACTGCGCCACAGTGGACGGCGAGCCTGTCACCCTGACCCCCCTGGAATACGACATTCTGCACTGCTGATGGAGCGCCCCGGCCAGGTCTTTTCCGTGCGGCAAATCTATGAGCGGGTGTGGAAGGACCCGGTGCTGGGCAGCGACAACACCGTGGCTGTCCATATCCGTCACCTGCGGGAGAAAATCGAAATCGACCCCTCCCACCCCCGTTACTTAAAGGTGGTCTGGGGGGTCGGCTATAAGCTGGAGCGGTCATAAGGGGCCGCTGACCCACGGAAAGGGGACGAACAACGCTATGACCAAGCTGCGCGAACGGTTCTGGCCAAAGGTCTTTGCCATCCTGCTGGTGGCGGCCAGCGGCTTTGCGGTCTGCTTTTTCGGCATCTCCGCCGCCCTGGAGATGGCCTGCTACGGCATGACGGACGAGACCAGCGAAATCACCTGGTACTGCGCCGTCTCCGGCGGCTACGCCGAGGACATCATGCACTACTACCTGCTAAACCAGGGCGCGGACGGCCTGACCTACCTGGGCCGACAGGCCCTGGAGGAGGAAGCGGACTATCTGGCCACAAACAACACCAACATCCGCTACCGGGTGATGGATATGGACGGGGCCGCCTACGCCTCCAACGCCGACGACTTCGAGGTGGAGGCGGATGGGGACAGCCTGTATCAGCAGGTCTACACGGTGGGGGATATCTGCCTCATGGGTCAGGAGATGGCGGAGGAGAGCGATTACTTTGAGCAGTCCTCCACGGTCTGCTGGCTCCAGGGGAACAGCGAGGTGCTGAGCGCCAGCGCGTCCCAGCTGATGGACCTGGTGGACGTGCTGCAAACAGAGTTCCCGGACGAATGTGACGCCCTGCTGGGGGGCACCCAGCTGGAGGAGCTGTATTACACCCTGATGGGCGACGGCATCTTTCTGTGGGATTTGGAGGATGGGGACACCACCTCCTACCTCTGCGCCTATCTGCAGGCCATCGTGTGTGAGTACTACAGCTCGGAATACTACGAGGACCTGGCGCTGGCGGTGCTGAACGCTGAAGGCTTCTATGAAGGCAACGCCGGGCCGCTCCGTGAAAACGCGGCGCTTTTGGAGGATGCGGAGTCGACCCTGACAGCGGCGGCGTCCGTAGGGGAAACCGACACCGATGTGGTGATCTCTGTGGACGGCGATACGGAATCCAGCGCGGCCGTCTCCGACGGCAAGACGGCGGAGGACTACCAGGCCGCAGTGGCCTTTCTGGACTACGCGGCGGCGCTGGACACGGCCCTGGACGACCTTTGCAGCACCGACTGCTACATTCTGGAGATGGGCATTGTGCAGAACGGCTGGGTGACGGAGGATTCCGTCTCCAACTACGTCCAGCACCTGGTCAACTGGGACACCAACTTCTACGGGGACCTGCTGGCCGCCGGGGCCGGGGCGCTGGTGCTGCTGCTGGCCCTGATCTGGCTGATGAATGCGGCGGGCCACGCGAAGGGGCAGGAGGGCATCCACCTCTGCACCCTGGCCAGGTGCCCCCAGGACGTGATGCTGTGCCTCTCCGGCGGGGCGGCCGGGGCCATTGGCTACGGGGCGCTGGTGCTGTGGACACACTCCGACATTCCCAGCCGGTTCTTCCTGCTGGATCAGGGGTACACGCTGGAATGGAACCTGACCCTGTCCGCCGTGTGCGGCATCCTGACGCTGGCAGGGCTGAGCCTGCTGCCCCTGGTGCTGGGCGTCACCGTCCAGCTGAAGGACCGCAGCTTCCTCCGGCGGACGCTGATTGCCCGCATCCTGACCCTGCTCTGGCGGGTGCTGCGGCCGATTGTCCGGGGCGAGGTCCGGCTGGTGCGGGCGATTCCCGCCACCTGGCAGTCGGTGGAGCTGTATGTGGTGTTCTGCGCCTCGGCGCTGGTGCTGGCCTATGTCAACTGCGGCGGATACGGCAGAATCCGCACCGTGGCCGGGTGGCTGTTGGCCGGGCTGCTGCTGCTGGGCCTGTGGTGGACGGTGCGGTGGCAGAGCGGATGGCTGCGGGTGCAGAAGGGGGGCGAGGTATTGGCCGGCGGCGACCTGAGCTATCAGACGGACACCGCGGGCCTGCCAAAGGACCTGCGCCGCCACGTGGAGCATATGAACACCGCGTCTCAGGCCATGGAGCAGGCCGTGTCGGAGCGTATCAAGTCCGACCGGTTCCGCACCGAGCTGATTACCAACGTCAGCCACGACTTGAAAACCCCCCCCTGACCAGCATCATCAACTATGTGGACCTGCTGAAAAAGCTGGACCTGCAGGACGAAACCGCCCAGGCGTACCTCGACGTGCTGGACCGGAAAAGCCAGCGGCTGAAAACCCTGACGGAGGACTTGGTGGAGGCCAGCAAAGCCTCCGCCGGTGTGCTGGCGGTGAACAAGGAACGGCTGGATTTGATTCAGCTGGCCCATCAGGCCATCGGGGAGTACGAGGATCGGCTGGAGCGGGCCAGGTTGGAGGTGCGGGTGCAGGCCCCCAAGGAGCCTGTCTATGTGATGGCGGACGGGCGGCACACCTGGCGTATCCTGGAGAACCTGCTGAGCAACTGCACGAAGTACGCCATGCCCGGCACACGGGTCTATGTGGACCTGGTGAAAAAAGACGGCTTTGCGGCCATCTCCGTGAAAAATATCTCCGCCGACCCGCTGAACATCCCGGCCAGCGAGCTGATGGAGCGCTTCGTCCAGGGGGACGAGAGCCGCAGCGCAGAGGGCAGCGGGCTGGGCCTGTCCATCGCTCAGAGCCTGGCAAAGCTCCAGGGGGCGGACTTTCAGCTGGCCGTGGACGGGGACCTGTTCAAGGCGTCCCTGACCTTCCCGGTGGAGGAAACACCTCCTGTGGAATCGCTACCCCCGGATGAAATCCTGCCCCAATAACTCCCCGCCCAGGCAGAGCACGCGGTCAATGCGTGCTCTGCCTCTTGCGATATTCCGGGAGACAGTGGAAGCATCCACGTGGAGCAGGCCGCTGATGGCCTCCAGGCTCAGCCCCTCCACGAAGTAGAGCCGCAGGCAGTCCAGCTCCCGCTCGGTCAGCTCCTGACGCAGGAACCCAGCCAGGGCCGCCTTCCGCCGGTCGGCCAGACGGGCCGCCTCCGGATCCAGAATCAGGGGGATGTAGTTGGCCAGGAGCCGGGCGTCCCGGCCGTTGTGGCGGACGTCGGGGCGCTGCTTCGTCTGTTTCAAGGGAATCCCTTCTTTCCTGTCAGAGTGATTACCGGCGCAGCAGATAGTCGGAGACGGGCCAGAGTGCCGCCTCCTCCGGGCCGCAGTCCGGGCAAAACACCGCCCCTTCCCAGAGGGCGGCCAGGTCGTACCAGTACAGCGCCCTGCCGCAGCGGCGGCAGCAGAGGGACGGGTCCAACTGCTCATCCCTGGGGGGCTGCGGGACCGGGCGGCCCATGGCGCCGCCTCCAAAAAAATCGAAAAAAAGAAAATTTGTGCTTGACATTTTCTCCCCGTTCTGGTATGATACATTTTGTTGAGCGGCAACACAGACAACGACAAATGCTGGTTTAGCTCAGTTGGTAGAGCAGCTGATTTGTAATCAGCAGGTCGGGGGTTCAAGTCC
>JAJQET010000217.1:0-1474 GCA_021201515.1 Clostridiales bacterium
CCATAAAAGCGCCTCCTTACAGTGCGCGGTCCGGCAGGACACAGCATTAAGATACTTTTTCATTATACCTTTTCTTTCCGCATTTTGCAAGACGGCGCGGGAAAAAATCACGGAAGTCAGGTTTCAGGTCAAACAGGCCAGACTGAGGGGTGGGAAAGCTGTACAACAGTTCTATAGCGCACGTTTTCACCCTGAAAAGCCTTCGAGTGCCTGATACCCCTGTAGTAGAGTGTGAAGGCTAAATCTTAGTTTTTTTCTGTAGGGGCGGCCCTTGGCCGCCCTGGGTAAGCAGGCGGTTTTTGCGGGCGGCCAGGGGCCGCCCCTACAGAAAGGCGGGTAACGGAGTGCAAAATCCTTAGCCCGCCGGTGAAGGGGTGCCCCCTGCCCACGCAAAGGCAGGGCCTGACCGGGCAGCTCCGCCCGGTCAGGCCCTTTTCAGGTCTGTTGATTCGCTTTGTTCGGTTTACCACCACAGGAAGCTGAATATGCGCCTCGTGACGTTGCGAATTGTCTGAATCAGGGCACTCAGTCCGGACGTCGGGCGGCTGGGTTCCACAGCCTTCTTTTCGCCGCAGATGGTGCAGGTGTCGCCGTCCCAGACATGGTCGCCGTACTCCGTACCCGTCACGGTATAGCTGTCGCCGCAGACGGTGCAGGTGTAGGTGGTGGACTCGTAATGGCTGCAATCCGCGTCGGTGTGGGCCGTCACCACATAGTCATGACCGGTGGCGGGGATGGCCTCGGTGTAGGTGTCGCCGCAGAAGGTGCAGGTATAGGTTCTGACCCCGTCCGTGGTGCAGGTGGCGGCAACCGTCACTTCGGAGGTGTAGGTGTGGGTGTGCTCCGGCGCCGCTTCGCCGCAGTCAACGCAGACGCCGTCCACATAGGTGTGGCCGGTGGCTTCCTCGTTCACCACAACGACCTGGCCGGTGTATGTTTTGCCCTCATAGGTGCAGGTCACGGTGTAAATGGTGGTGCCATCTTCGGTGCAGGTGACATCGGTGGTGGTGCTGCCGGTTTCCGTCGCGTCTACAACTTCCACATCGCCGCAGACGGTGCAGGTCAGCGTGGCGATGAAGGAAATGTCCTCAGCAGCAGCGGCCACGGCAGAGGCACGGGATGCCTCCCCGGAAACGGCGCTGGCGGTGTTGTCCACGATGGAGAACTCTGCCTCATACTGGTGTTCGGCCATGGGAATGGCCTCCGTTTTGGTCTCGCCGCAGACGGTGCAGGTGTAGGACATCACGCCTTCCTCCGTGCAGGTGGCCTCAGTGATCACCGTGCCCTCGTCCCAGCTGTGGCCCGTGGCCTCGGTCTCGTCCGCCGTGTAGCTGTCGCCGCAGACAGAGCAGGTATAGGTGGTGTAGCCCCCCTCGGTGCAGGTGGGTTCGGTGACAACCGCCTCATAGCTGTGGCCGGTGGCGGGAACGGTGACTGTCTCACGGCTCAGTTCCTCGTTGCAGACGGTGCAGTA
>JAJQET010000217.1:1574-4859 GCA_021201515.1 Clostridiales bacterium
TGCAGACGGTGCAGTAAACCACTTCGTCATAGGAGCCGTCCGTGGTGCAGGTGGCCGCAACCTCGTTTTCAATGACGGCCTCGCCGGCGGTGTGGCCCGTGGCCTCGGTCTCGTCCGCCGTGTAGGTATCGCCGCAGACCGTGCAGGTATAGGTGGTGTAGCCGCCTTCGGTGCAGGTGGGGGCAGTGACCACGGCCGCATAGTCGTGGCCCGTGGCTTCGATGATCTCAATTTTGGTGCTGCCGCAATCATCGCAGACGTAGACGTTCCTGCCGTTCGCGGTGCAGGTGGCGGCGGCGGAGGCGTCCTCATCCAGCACATAGGTGTGCTCTGTCAGATTCTCCACGCCCTCCACATAGTCCGCAAAGAAGCTCAGGGCGGGCAGCGCGTTGCCATTATTGTCGAACAGGGTCTGATTGTCGAAGGAGCTGCCTTCGCTGGCGTCCATGTCGTAGCTGATGTAGTCGCTGGCCCACTTGGTGGCCCAGCCGGTGCCTTCGTCATAGGTGTCGGGGAGGGCAGTCCAGGCCGGCTCCCAGTAGAACAGGCCGGTGCAGCCGTAGGAGCTGGCGGCGGTGCCCAGAATGGCGGTGAGGGCGGCCTCCTGGCCGGCCTCGGAGATGGCGTAGAGGTTAGAGTTATAGTCGAAGTCGCTGTAGGAGCTGACCGAGTTTGCCAGGCTGTCAAAGTTCTCGCTGGTGTAGGGATAGGCGGTCTCGGCGATGAACACCTCTTTGTCGTAGGTGTTGGCAATGGTCTCAATCTCGCTTTGCAGGTTGTCCAGGGTGCCGTGCCAGTACATATAGTAGGAGATGCCCATGGCGTCATAATCCACCCTGGCGTCGTCCAGCAGACCGGCGTACCAGGAGGGGTTGGCGTTGTTGGGGTTGGTGAAGTGGAGGGCCACCTTGATGTTCATGCCATACGCAAAGGAGATTTCACGGACGGCGGAGGAGCCGGACTTGAACAGCGTGCAGATGTTCTGCCAGGCTTCATTAGTCTCAGCGTCGAAGGTTTCGTTCCAGTCGATGGCCTCGCCGCAGAAGGCGCCGTTGGTCTCGTTGCCCACCTGCACCATGCCCACGTTGACGCCTGCGTTCAGCAGATAGTCCAGGGAGTCATAGGTGTACTCGTAGAGGGCGTCCACCTTCTCATCAATGGTCATGTCCGCCCAGGCCTTGGGGGCCAGCTGGCGGCCGGGGTCGGCCCAGAAGTCGGAGTAGTGGAAGTCGATGAGGACGGTCATGCCCGCGTCAGAGGCCCACTTGCCGATGATGGCGGCTGTGGCCACGTCATTGTTGCCGCCGCCGTAGGGGTTGCCGTCCTCATCATAGGGGTTGTTCCAGACCCGGAGGCGCACCCAGTTCACGCCGCACACGTCATACAGGAACTGGAAGAATCCCACGGCGTTGCCCTTGGCCGCGCTGTACTCGTTGCCGTCATAGTCGTAGTACACGGCCCCATTCATCCAGTTGGTGTAGAAGGTGGAGAGGTCCATGCCCCGCATGAAGGAACAGTCGTCAATGTCGCCGGTGGTGATGTCCTCGCTGGGGTCGGCGGTGGATTCGGTGACGGTGATGGTGGCCACGTCAGTGCTTCCGGCTATCCATCCCTCATCTGTACCCGTGTTCAGCGTGTAGGCGATGTAATAGGTGCCCACGGAGGGGAAGGTGACGGTGACGCTGTTGGACAGGCCGGTGTTGGGGGAGATGGAGCAGTCGGTCAGGCCGCTGCTGTGGCCGTCCGCCCAGCTGTCCGCCCAAATCCAGAGGTAGACGTCGCTCTGCTCAGACAGGGTGATTTCCTCGCCGTTTTTGGTGACAACGGCGGTGAATGTGATGGACTCATTCTGCTCACAGGTGGTGGCGGAGGGAGTGATGGTGACGGCATAGGTGTCGGTGGAGGCATCGTCCTCCGTCACGGTGAAGGTGGTGGAGAGGGCGTCGCCGACCCAGCTGCCGTCCTCCCAGTAGCCGATGTAAATCTGATAGGTTCCGGCGGAGTAGCCCTCGATGGTGTAGCTGTCGCCGCTGGTGATATACTCGTTGACATAGGTGGTGGACCAGCTGGAGTCGGCAATCTGCACATTGTAATATTCATCGGAAGTTGCCGTGCCGGAGAAGTTGACCGTAATAGAGCCGCTCTCCGTCATGGTGGTGCTGCTCAGGGTGGCGGTGCCGTTGGTGCTGCTCCCCGCCACGGTGAAGCTCTCGATGGCGGAGGCCAGGGTGTTCCCGCCGGAATCACACAGTGTCGCATCTATGAAGTAGGATTTCCCTGCCCCGAAGTCGCCAGCGGACAGATCGATGTCAGCGGAGGTGTCGCTGGAGCTGTTCTCCAGCAGGTAGCACGCGCCATTTTCAGTTTCACACAAAATGGACAGGGTGCAGCCGTCCGGGATGGTGTCCTGTGCAGCTCCATCCACGGTGAAGGATGCCGTAACCGTTACGCTGTCGCCCAGAGCGGGGGCGGTGTTGGAGATGTTCAGGGACAGGGCATAGGTGGTCTCCACCACGGTGAAGGATATGCTGTCGGAGGCCAGGGTGTTCCAGTCGGCGTCATACAGCGCCGCCTCCACGGTGTAGGTGTTCCCCGCTGTGAAGTTGTCAGCGGACAGATAGATTTCGGTGGAGGTGGTGGAGCTGCCGTTCACCGGGGTGACCCAGTCGTTGTCGTTCTGATACCAGATGGACAGGGTGCAGTCGTCCGGGACGGTGACCTGGGTGTGGCCGTTGACGGTGAAGTCGGCGGTAATCGTCACGCTGTCGCCCAGGGCAGGGGTGGGGTTGGAGATGTCCAGGGACAGTTCATATTCGGCCGCCGCCACGCTGAAGCTCTCGCTGTCGGTGTCCAGTCCGATCCCGCTGGAATCATACAGTGCCGCCGTTATGGTGCAGTTCTCGTCTGCCCCGAATTTATCAGCGGACAAATAGAGGTCGACGGAGGTGTCGTTGGAGCTGTTCTCCAGCAGGTAGCACATGCCATCTTCAGTCTCATACCAGATGGACAGGGTGCAGCCGCCCGGGATGGAGGCCTGTTTGGTGCCGTCCACGGTGAAGGACGCCGTGATGGTCACGGTCTCCCTCTGCCTGCGGCTGCCCGTGATCTCCAGTTCTATCTCATAGTCTGCGTCTGCGGCAAATGCCGTGGGCGTCGCCATGGAGAACAGCAGGCAGACCGCCAGCAGGGCGGAAAGCCATTGTTTCAGCCTGTTTTTCATAAAGATTCCTCCTTTGTGATGGGGTCCGTTCGTTGCCTTGCGCAAGCGCTTGCGCATACTATGAA
>JAJQET010000252.1 GCA_021201515.1 Clostridiales bacterium
GACCACGTTCTCCGCGCCGAACACCCCCCGAATCACCGGGATGCCCATGAACCCCACGTTGGAGAAGATGAACATCAGCTGATACATCTCCTTCTGGCCGGGGCGCTTGTCGAACAGGGGCGCGGCGAAGCGGCCGATGAGAATCAGCGCCAGATAGAGTACGGCGGCCAGTCCAAACAGCAGCAGCATGACCTGCTTATCAATGCTCCCCACGCTGTCAATGGCGGAGGACACCATCAGCATGGGGTTGAACACATAGTTGATGAGCCTGGAGATTTGCCCCATACCGTGGTCATCCACCATTTTGATGCGGGAAATCACCACGCCCACCAGAATCAGAATCGCCAGCGACAGCATCTGGAAAAATACGGTACCGATTGTCATGCCTGTTCATCGTCCTCGTCTAAAGAATAAAACCGCCGGAGGTCACAGGAGACGGCCCCGGCAGATACTATTATAAGAACGCCGCGGCCAAAAGTAAAATGGGAATTTCCATGAGATTCCGCCCCTTTTTCTCCAGATTTCTATAAAAACAGCAAAAGAGTGCCTTTCCCTTTCACGGGAAAGGCACTCCTGTCAACATTCAGTGCGCACGCAGGCCGCTTTTTAGGAACCTCTGAATAAATGGACGAGAGCGAATTGCGAGGAAATTTGCGTCAGAAAAAGGCGCAAAAGCGCAGGAATCCTGACGGATTTCAAGATTTTGCAACGCATTTATGGCGCAAATTTACCGCAAGGCGCCGAAGTGCATTTGTTCAGAGGTTCCTTTATTTGCTTTCGCCCTTCACCAGCGCGAAGGAAAATTCCGCGCTGACGCACAGCTTGCCGTTCACATAGCCCTTGGCCTCGCACCAGTAAAAGGGGCCCTTGTGCTTGGTGACGGTGCTCTGGCTCTCCAGCGTGTCGCCGGGGCGGACGGGGTTCTTGAACCGGGCCTTGTCCAGGCTGGTGAACATGGGGGTCACATCGGGGGTGGCCTGGCCTGCCAGCAGGACGCAGGCCCCCTGGGCCATCATCTCGCACAGCACCACGCCGGGCACCACCGGGTTGCCGGGAAAGTGGCCCTTCAGGAACCACTCGTCCCCGGAGACATGGTATTTGGCGTGGGCCACGCCGTCTACCACCTCGGCCTCCTGCACCAGCAGCATATTGTCACGGTGAGGGATAATCTGCTTGATTTCTTCCTGATTCATGGAGATTATTCCTCGTCTTTCTTCTGGCTGTCGTCCTCCAGCGTGATCTCGATCTCGATGGGGGCCTCCGGCGCTTCCTGCTCCTCCGGCTGCTGGGCGGGGGCGTCGGGCGTCTTGGGGGCTTCGCTATTCGTCAGGTACTCGTCCCGCTTGTCCTTCAGGAACTGCAGACCCTGCTTGCCCAGCTCCATGCCGATTTTGGCGGTAGTGACCACCGCGTCGGTCACCTTGTCGGCGGCTTCCTTCGCGCCGGCCTTGAGGCTCTCCGCGTCGATGGTGACCACCACGGTGTTGCCGCTCTGCTCCTCCGGCTGGGCCTCGGCGGCAGGCTCCTCCGCCGCTTCGGCGGCGTCCTGCTCCGCGTCCACGTTGTCCAGTTCCACATCCAGCTCGGCCTCGGCGGCATCCAGCTCCGCCTCCATGACATCCAGCTCGGCCTCGACGGCCTCCTCCTCGGCGTCCTCCTGCTCGGCAGCGGCGTTCACGTTGTCAGCGGCCTTCTTCACCGCCGCTTTGGCGGCTTTGGCGGCCTCTTTCGCGGCTGCCCGTGCCTCCTTCACCGCTGCCTTGGCGGCCTTCCTGGCAGCTTTGGCGGCCTTTTTCAGCTCCTTGTTGTCCTCGTCCTCCTCGTCCCCGTCGTCGTAGAACTCAACGGAGACGCCGCTGTAGTCCGGCTCAAAGGGGTCCTTCTCCGCCTCCGGGGCACCCTTATGGTCCTTCCCTGGGTGACCGGCGAAGCCAAAGCCGGGGCCCTTCCCGTGGGGAGGAGGAGGCGGGGCCAGCTTCACGCTGACGGAGGCGTTCTTCTCCGTGTAGGACAGCTCACATACGCCGTTCTCCTTCATAAAGGCAACGACCTGACGGATTTCTTCCAGATTCATAGTTGTGCTCCTTTCCGCAAAAGGCTGACGGCCTTTTCATACATAATTTGTTTACGCTGCTATTATCTCACAAAAAACAGGTCAAACCGTGAACGAACTGTAGCTTTTCCGTGAAGAAAAACTTAAAATTTACAAATTATTCCGCCTTGCGGAAGGCCACGCAGGCGTTATGCCCGCCGAAGCCCAGGCTGGTGGACAGCACCAGCTCCAGCTCCGCCTGACGGGCGGTGTTGGGCACCACGTCCAGGTCGCACTCCGGGTCGGGCACCTGATAGCCCACCGTGGGGGGGACGATGCCGGTCTCCAGCGCCTTCACCGAGAACACCGCCTCGGTTGCCCCGGCCGCGCCCAGCATATGGCCCACAGCGCCCTTGGTGGAGGACACCATCAGCTTTTTCGCGTCCTCGCCGAAGGCCCGCTTGATGGCCAGGGTCTCGATCTTATCGTTCATAGGGGTGGAGGTGCCGTGGGCGTTGATATACACCTTCGCGGCGTCCTGATACCCGCCGGCCTGCTCCAGTGCCTGGGCGATGGCGTCGCCGCCGCCCTCCCCCTCCGGGTCGGGAGCGGTGATGTGGTGGGCGTCGCAGGTGACGCCGTAGCCGCAAATCTCGGCATAGATGTTCGCGCCCCTAGCCTTAGCGTGCTCATACTCCTCCAGCACCAGGCAGGACGCGCCCTCGCCCATGACGAAGCCGTTGCGCTCCTTGTCAAAGGGGATGGAGGCCCGGTCGGGGTCGGCGGTGCAGCTCAGGGCCTGGCAGTTGATGAAGGCGGCCACCCCCAGGGGGACGATGGTGGCTTCGGTGCCGCCGGCAAAGGCGGCGTCGGCATAGCCGTCCTTAATGCTGCGGTAGGCCTCGCCGACAGCGTTGGTGGAGGAGGCGCAGGCTGTGGCGATGCTGAGGCAGGCGCCCTTGCAGCCGTGCTTGATGGCCACAGTGCCGGCGGAGCCGTTGCCCATCATATTGGTGATGGTGAAGGGGGACACACGGCGGGGGCCCTTCTCCAGAAACTTCTGCTGCTCCGTGGCCATAGTGCTCAGGCCGCCGATGCCGGAGGAGAAGTAGCAGGCCAGACGCTTGGGGTCGATGGTGCCCTCAATGCCGGAATCCTTCCCGGCCTGATCCGCCGCGGCCACGGCGTACTGAATGGCCAGGTCGTACCGGCGGACCTCCTGCCGGTCCATATAAAGGGAGGGGTCAAAGTCCTTGGCCTCGGCGGCCACGGTGGCCCGGAAGCCGGTCAGGTCAAACCTGGTGATGGTGGTGATGCCATGCTTCCCGGCAGTCACGTTCTCCCATGCGGTGGCAACCTCGTTGCCCAGGGCGTTTACCGTGCCAAGGCCGGTTACGACGACTCTTCTCATAGCTGTGTACATCCTTTCGGGTCATTTCGTGAGCGCATACGCTACAGGCTTTCAGCCCTCTGGCGGGGAGCGCCGGAAAAACAGAACATGGGGCGCACCAGGTTCCCCCGCAGGCTGACTGTTACTACTATAACATATCACCCCAAAATTAGCAATCTTTTTTTCCGGTTCCCCCGGGAAAACAACAATAAAAACTGCGGCGCACACAGGGTGCGCCGCAGCTGCTGGCAGGGGAAAACGTTCGCCGGTGCCGGGCATTACATGGCGATGCCGCCGTCCACCCGGATGACCTCGCCGGTGATATACTTGGCCTTGTCCGAGGCCAGGAAGGCGGCGCACTCCGCAATGTCCTCCGCCTTGCCCATGTGACCCATGGGGACGGTGGCGATCAGAGCGTCCAACGCCTTCTGGTCCATGTTGGCGGTCATGGGGGTCTCGATGGCGCCGGGGGCGATGGCGTTGCAGTTGATGCCCCGTGTGGCCAGCTCCCGGGCCACCGTCTTGGTCAGGGCGATGACGCCGCCCTTGGCGGCAGTGTAGTTGGCCTGGGCCGCGTTGCCCATCAGGCCGGAGACGGAGGAGATGTTGATGATCTTCCCCGCCTTCTTCTTCATAAAGTTGCGGTAGCAGGCGTGGATGGTGTTGAACATACTCTTCAGGTTGATGTTCAGCACCATGTCCCAGTCCTTCTCGCTCATGGCCAGAAGCACCTTATCCCTTGTGATGCCGGCATTGTTCACCAGAATGTCAATGCCGCCCATCTCCTTGATGACCTCCTTCACGGCGGCGTCCACCCCCGCAAAGTCGGACACATCGCAGCGCTTAAAGGACGCCTTGACGCCGTGGGCCTGGGCGATCTGCCGGGCGGCGGCCACGCCGTCCTCCTCCGCGCACAGGTCAAAAATCACCACATCCGCGCCGTCCCGGGCCAGGGTGTCGGCGATGGCATAGCCAATGCCCCTGGCCGCGCCGGTGACCAGCGCCACTTTTCCGCTTAATTCAGCCATATTGTAACCCTCCATTTGTTCTGTATCAGCCCTGAATGGCGGCGACAGCCCCATTCAATGTGGCCACGTTTTCCACATTCAGCGCCAGTGCGTCGGGCGCGATGCGCTTGATCAGGCCGGTCAGGGTGCTGCCGGGGCCAACCTCCACAAAGGTGTCCACCCCTGCGGCCACCATGTTCTCCACAATCTGCTGCCAGCGGACAGGGTTTTCCACCTGTTTTGTCAGCAGTTCCTTGTACTTCCCCTCCTCATAGGGCTGGGCGGTGACGTTGGAGTACAGGGGATACTTCGGCGCGCCGATCTCCAGGGGCGCCAGCACGTCCACCATCCCCATGGCGGCGGAGTGCATAAAGGGGGAGTGGAAGGCCCCCGCCACCTTCAGCGGGATGGCCCGGCC
>JAJQET010000246.1 GCA_021201515.1 Clostridiales bacterium
TCATTGCCCCACCAGTAGAGGTTCGGCTCGAAAACCTTCTCGCTCTTGGAGACGAAATAGGTCAGGATGTACGGGCCAGAGTACCACATATTGGTGTAGGTGCAGGAACGGAAGGTCTCCACAGCGGTGGCGGCGTCAGACTCCTCGGTCAGCTGCTCCAGCAGAGCGGTGGGTGCGGGGTACAGGCAGGCGTAGGTGGCCACGGTGTCGAAGTAGGTCTTGGAGGCCAGCAGCGTGTACTCCACGGTGAACTCATCCGGGGTGGAGATGCCTACGACTTCCAGGAAGTCCTCAGTGGTCAGGGCCAGGGCCTCTTCCTCGGTCATGGCGGCGGTCATCTCATAGTACTCGGAGGCGCCCGCGATCATCTCGATGGGCATGGAGGTGTTGGAGGACTCGTTCTTCCAGTAGTTCAGCACCCACTCAAGACCGGTGACAAAGTCCTCGGCAGTGATCTGAGCCTGGGCGTCGCCGTTGGAATCTACCCAGTAGGCATCCTCACGGAGGTAGAAGGTCCAGACGGTGGAGTCGTCATTGTGCTCCCAGCTCTCGGCCAGGTTGGCCTTCAGGTTGCCATACTCATCGTTGGTCAGCAGGCCGTCCTGGAGGTTGGTGATGACATAGAAGTCGGTGGCGCTCTGGGAATACAGAACGTTCAGGATTTCCACTTCACGGGCGGAGGTTTCGTACAGGACCAGGTCCTCAATGGCGTCCTCGGAGTCGTCCATGTTGACCGCGGAGACGGCAACGGCCCCGGAGGTGGAGGAGTCGCCGGACTCGGAGGAGGCGGAGCTGCCGCCGCTGCTGGTGGTGTCGTCAGTGCCGCTGTCGCTGCTGCCGCCGCAGGCGCTCAGGGAGCCAACCAGCATGGCAGAAGCAGTTGCCAGCGCTAACAGACGCTTGACAGAGTTTTTCATGTTCATTCTCCATTCTACCGCTGTTATAAGTGTGGTTTCAAAGCGGGGCCGGGCGACCTGCACAGCGGCGCACAGGGTCCTGTTTGCGTCTGCAAGCTCTGCCTTGAGTGTATATGACCGCTGACGAATCAGCAAATCAACCTGGGGAGGCAGGTCTGGCCCCGCCTGACGGCAGCCGTCGGCGTCCGGAACGCTGCCCCCTTACGAGGGACAGTGACTCCCGCTCCGTCATGCCGAAGGAACTGCGTCTGTGTTTCACAGGGAAACATTTGTTTTTCCAGTTCTTTCTTGCTTTAATGCAAGAAAGAGCCGAGGATACAAAAACAGGGAAGTGCAACATGGACGTTCCTGACACCGTTTGCCTGAAACAGCCGTTCTCCGGTCAGCGCCTTTGCCTTCCCATACTGTTGTCTGTATCGCCGCCACCTGCAACCCCGCCCAGCCGAACATGAAAAATGCCTCCGTTGGCGGCACTTTCGTTCAAAGCGCGGCAGAGGGACGATTGCTTTTGCAGCTGAAACTATAAACGCCTGCGTCCGAAGCGTATGAAAGCGTATGAAGGATTCCCTTTCATGCAGGGACGCTCAACTGCTGTTGCTATTATACATCCCGCGCAACAGCGATGTCAAGGAAAATATTCATTTTTTGCAGACCTCTGAAATTTTCAAGCAAAACTCCGCGACACGCGCCGGGGTAATGTCGCAGTTTCCTTCTCTTTTTGCAAGTCAGAAAAGGACAAATTGCAAAATGCGGTTGAGTCCCTGCAAACGATTTTCTGGAACGCACTGCATTTCTTTGACAAATCCTGCATTTTGTTGCGTCTTGACCGCTTTTCTGTAAAGTTTTTGACACTTGCTAAAAACAGTTATTGAAATATCTGTTCTTTCCATCGCCTGTTCGGAATCTGCCACGGTTCCGCTTTGCATTCATTTTAGCATTGCAGCCCATTTTTCGCCAATATCGAAAAAGAATGACCGGCTATAGCATCCTGCTATAGCCGGGGTTCCGCGCGGTTTCATTGTGGGTCAGTCCGCATCCAGTGCCGCCGCCACATCCTCCCAGGTCAGGCCGTTAATGGGGGAGGAGAAGCGCACCACCGTGTTTCCGCTGCGGTAGAGGAGTTCCTCCCCGCCTGTCTCCGCCGACAGCTGCCCGTAGAGCCAGCCCGCCGCCCCCGGGCGGCAGGTGTAGCTGGTGGTGGACAGGGTCACCATCTCGCCGTCCACCATCCAGTATTCCGTGTAGTCGGTGCAGGTCACCAGGAAGGAGCCGCTGCGCTGGTAGGAGCCGGACAGCAGCTCGTCCCCCTCCAACCCCAGGTCCTCCAGCTGAACCACCGCCTCATCCCGGTATTGCAGCCGGGTGTATTCATCCAGAATGGACACCGAGACGCGGCCGGGATAGGCCAGGCTCAGCAGGTAGGCGGAGAGGATGGCCACCCCCGCCACCAGAGCTGCCGCCCGCCGGTACAGGGAGAAGTCTTTGCGCCGCCACAGGCCGGAGACGGCCCCCGCCGCCGCCAGGTAGCACACCGCCACCAGACAGGCAGCCGCCGCCGTCAGCTGGTCCAACAGCAGCGCAAACGCCGTCCCCATCAGCCAGACCCGGCCCAGAGCAGCCAGAACGCTGGACACCGTCATGCTCCACCCCGCCGGAGGCCGGGGCGATGGCCGCATCAGGCGGACCGCCTGCCGCCCCAGCCAGAACAGGCCCCCTGCCGCCGCCGGTACCGCCGTCCCCATCAGCCAGAGGGACAGGTTGGACAGGTACCACGTTCCACTGGTCAGGTACAGGTAGACGGCCGCCGCCATAACGGCCAGCAGCGCCGCCACAGCGGCACCGCACCGCCGGGCCAGAACGGTGTGATTGGCCTGCGCCGCCGCCTCCCCTTCCCGCGGTTTGGGGAAGCGCAGGGGGATGGAGCGGTAGATGTCCATGCCGTTCAGGGTGGCCACCGGCTCCCAGCCCTCCGCCTCACGAGCCAGGACGGCATCCTGCACCGCCTCGTCCTTCCGCAGCAGGGGAACCGGCTCCACATCATAGGTCAGCTCGGTGCGGGCGGTGGGGGTGAACCGGGCAAAGGCACAGTGGCAGTCCTGTTCCTCCGCCAGCTCCCAGCCCTGGGCGGCCAGGCGGTTCAGCTTCTCCCGGACACCGAGATAGTCCTCCGGGCCATACCGGAACCAGATATAGCGTTCCTCCCCCACAAGAATCACCTTTCTCCTTTAAACTTTGATTTGCCCCAGCACCTGACCGATTTTCCCGGAGATCACCAGGTCGGCCTGGCTGTCCATGCCGGTGGGCTGCAAATTGATCAGCACCAGTTTGTTCCCCCGATAGTACCGCAGCAGCCCCGCCGCCGGATAGACCACCAGGGAGGTGCCGCCCACGATCAGCACATCCGCCTGACGGATGTAGTTCACCGCCTTATATAAGGTGGTGTCGTCCAGCCCCTCCTCGTACAGCACCACATCTGGCTTGAGGATGCCGCCGCACCTGGGGCACCGTGGCACGCCGGGGGCGTCCAAAATCACGTCCACCCCGTCAAAATGCGCGCCGCAGTGCATACAGTCGTTCCGGCGGACGCTGCCGTGAAGCTCCAGCACTTCATGGCTGCCGGCGTCCTGATGCAGACCGTCGATGTTCTGGGTGATGACCGCCTTCAGCTTGCCCGCCCGCTCCAGCTCCGCCAGCTTGTAGTGGGCGGCGTTGGGCTTGGCCTCCGGGGCGATCATCTTCGCCTTGTAGAACCGGTAAAACTTTTCCGGGTAACGCATGAAATAGGAGTGGGAGATGATGGTCTCCGGCGGCTCATCATAGGTCTGGTTGTACAGGCCGTCCTGACTGCGGAAGTCGGGGATGCCGCTCTCCGTGCTGACCCCGGCCCCGCCGAAGAATACGATGTTGTCGCTTTCAGAGATCCAGTTCTGCAGGGTTTCGATGTTCTGATTTTGTGCCATATGCTGCGCCGCCTTTCCGTTGGTCCCATGTAAGGGGATTCTCCTTTTATTATACCGTGTTCCGCTCCGATTTTCCACGGCTTTCCGGCATTTTTTCCGGTTTTTTCCGGGGGGAGCCGGAAAAAAGGGCGCTGCGCCTTTCTTGACCTTTCCCCCTATCTGTGCTACCATGTAGGAAGGAAGCAAAGGGAACATTGCCTGTCAATGTAACGGAGGGATTGTTTATGCTGATAAAATGTGTATGGGAGCATAATGGCAATGACAGTCTTATCTATGCGGAGAATTTTCCCGGTGCTTATACAAGAGGCGCATCGAAAGAGTTGGCGCTCCAGAAGCTGCCTGCTGAACTGAACTCCTATCTCATGTGGAGGGACAGCCTCAGTCCCGCCGCCTTTGACTTTGAAATAGTCCAGGAAAAGCAGTCTGAGCTGACGATTTCCGACGCCGATTCAGATGTCATTTTTGACAGTGAACGGAAAGAACTGAACTCAGCTGAGTATGAGGAACTGAAATTGCTGGCCTTAAAATCGGCTCAGGATTTTTTGACCCTGTACTGCGCAATGCCGGACAGGAATAAAAGCTGTTTGCCGATGAGAGAAACCTTCTACGGAAACGTTCCCCGCACAGCATTTGAGATGTATGAGCATACAAAGAATGTCAATTCCTATTACTTTGGCGAAATTGGGGTTGCTGCGGATAATGAAGGCAGCATCCTTGAGTGCAGAGTCCGTGGATTTACAGCGCTGGAACAGCAACCGGGCTTTCTGAAAAACAAGGTTTCCCTTGGAAGCTATGAGGAAGAATGGTCACTACGAAAGGTACTGAGGCGCTTCATTTGGCATGACAGGATTCACGCAAAAGCGATGTATCGCATGGCAATCAAGACGTTTGGTTCCCAGGCGGTGCCAAATGTTTTTCTCTTTGACGTATAGGTTTAGAAAGGAGGGACTCGACGATGATACTTCCC
>JAJQET010000005.1 GCA_021201515.1 Clostridiales bacterium
GGATTCAATCGCTATGGATCTTTTAGTGTTCAACTTCATTTTACAATCGGCCTCGTGTTTTTGTATCAATCTGATTATGGTTTTGTCGATATCGGTCACAGGCGTCTCCCGCATGGCCCCCTTCAGGGCCAGCCACCGGTTGTAAAGCTCCAGCCGTTCCTTCAAGCCCCGCTCCATCCGGCGGATTTTGTTCTTCACCAGCAGATTCATGGTCAGCAGCTTCAGCTTCAGGGCCTGGCCGGAGCTGTTCCCCGCAAAGTTCTCATCGGACATATCCACGGTCAGGGTCATCTTGTGCATCTCCCGGACTGCGGCATCCGCCAGCACCTGCACGCTGGACTCGTCAAAGGTCTTTTGGATATACTCCACCTTCGCGTCCAGCGGCGCCCCGTCGATAAACTTATCCCGGAGCATTTGCTCCTCGTCCCCCTCCCGCAGGCTCATGCCGAAGAACACCAGCAGGGCGTCCACAAACTTCTGTTTGTCTGTGAACCGGTTGCTCATCAGGTTGTCATAGGCGTCGATCAGGGGGATGATCTGCTCAAAGTCGCCTTGCCGTTCGTCGTTGTTCTCGTAGGCAATGACGGGCACCGTGCCGAAGTAGTGCTGCTCCGGCTCCCCCACCAGCTGGAAGGGGGCGGGGTACTTGTCCATGGACTTGTACCGCTTCACCGTCTGGTCGGTGTAAATCGTCACCAGATAGTAAAGCTCACCTGAGGCGCGTTCCCGCCGCTCCCACAGGACGGCGAAGAGCTTGTTGTGCTCCACGGTGGAATCCTCCACCAGAATCCCGTCCATAGGGGCGATGTAGGCGCTTTTCGGCTCCGGCACCGGGTCGGAGGAGGCGTAGCAGACCTCCAGGCACTCGCCATACACCCCCATGCCCTTGCCGATGCGGCTGTCCACCTCGGAGATGTGCTGCCGGTCGTAGGCGTCCAGCAGGGGGGAGAGGTCGATGCGCTGGCCCTCTTTCACGGCTGACGCCGCCTGTGTGCCGCAGAGCGGGCCGTTCTTCTCCGTTTGGTGCTGGGGTATCCCGGAGGCGGTTGCGCCGCTCTGGGGGCCGTCCTCCGCCTCGTGGGTCTCGTTGGTGTCGTACTTCACCGGCTCCCCCAGATAGTAGCCCTGGGCGATGTCCACCACATACTTGGCGTAGTTCACCGCCACAAGCACCTCCTCCGCCTCCGGCGTCCTGCGGAGGTTGTCGTGCTGGCCCCGGTAGTACCGGTCAAGCCGGAGAAACCGGCTGTTGGCCCCTTCCGCCTTCCGGATCAGGTGCCACAGCACGGGGGAGGGGATGTCCTCCAGGTTGGGGACTTCTTCCCGGTCTAAATAGATGATCATGCCTTCACCTTCCTGCGCCTTGCCGTGATTTTGTCATAGTTGGGCGGGATACGGATGATGTTCCAGTCACATTCCTCCGGCACCCTTCCATAAAAAATGACCCACAACGGGTCAAGTCGTTTCATCATTTCCTCATAGCCTTGCAGAAAGAGCCGCTTCGTCTCCGCATTGGCCTGCGTCCCCACGCTGGACACCGCCACGATGCCGCCCACCGGCTCCCCGTCGAAACACCACGCGTAGCTCTCCGGCGTGCTCCAGGAGATGGTGGGGTACACCGTCAGCCCGTGAAGCTGCCAGTAGGCCCCGCACCAGTGCTTGAGGTAGTGGTTGTAAATCTGCATCGCCGCCGGCATATCGGTGTAGGTGGAGAAGTCTGGCGCACACACCGCCCGAAATTTTTCCAGCAGAGGAATGTACCTGTCCGGCGTGTTCCACAGCCGGGCGAAGCGATAGTCATCCACGAAGCAGTGAAGGTTCTTCCCCTCCGGTCTTTTCTCCGTCATGGCGTCGCTGATGGGGAGAAAGTCGCCCTCCGGGTAGTCCGTCACCGGCGCGATGACCGGGATGTCGTATGGGCCTACGCCGGGGAAGAGGGCTTTGTTCAGATTTTCAAAGTTGGTCATTTTACGTTCCAAATAAAAATGCCGCAAGGTACGTTGTACCCTACGGCATAGCAAGCGCCCGGATTTCAACCGGGACTTCCTGTTCTTCCTGAACAACTGCATTCAGTGGCCACCTAGCACAATGCTAATCTGACATGGATAACAGTTTTAAGCTCGCAGCTTCATTTCAGGCAGGCGTTCTCACTCTTAAACTACTGCTTGTTGTGTCGATTATACCAGATTTTATTAACTTTGTCTATTATCTTTTGTTCCTGTTCACTGGGCTTCGCTGTCCCGTGTTCATCGTGGTCATCGCCAAAATGCGTATGGGGCAATACGGGCTTTCCGTCAATCATGTGTGCTGGCCCAGATAAATCAATTTGTTTATATCGCTTGTTGTTCTTGTCATAGAAGGTGATTGCCTTTAATTCGTTTTGCTCATTTACAGTCACATATATCCGGCCTTTCGTCATGGTTTCCATGGGCGTTTTGGCAGATGTACTGTCATTGTAACGCACAAATTTGATATTTCCTGATTTTAACACCGTCGTGTACTCGCTCCCGTAGGGCTTTCCCTTGTCGCTCACGCCGGTGCTTGCGCCTCTGCCGCCCATACGTTCACATCCCCCTCGGCCTCCGCTTCACGCTGACCACCTGCCGCCCCAGAATGGTACTTACGAAGTACCGCATGGCGTCCATGCAGTGATCTGACGCCTTCACCGGCCTGGCCTCGCCCCGCGCCCCGGCCTTTTCGTCCCAGACGTAAGCCTGGAACTCCTCCAGGGTGTGAACGCAGGAGTGGGAGAACACCAGCTCCCCGGCTCCCAGCCTTTGGGCGACGGTTCGGATGCCGTCTAAGACGTCATTGTCCGCCTTCTGGACGGCATACCCCCGCTGCCGCAGCTCCGCGATGAAGGAGGCGGCGGAGGGGTCTACCACGATGGCCCGGGGGTTTGTGCCCTCCAGCCACGCCTGCAAATCCTCCGCGAACTCACTGTCGGTTTTCTGGCGGCGTTCTTTCCGCCCGGAGTAGTAATACTCCCGGACGCAGAACCAGCGCTTTCTGCCCCGTTCCCGCTGCCACAGCAGGAACACCGTGGGGTTCTGGGTGCCGTAGTCGCAGGAGACGTAGCTGTCTCCGGCCAGGTCGGGCAGCTTGTCCACCACGTTCCGCTGTTCGGAGAACATATCGTAAATCCGGCCCCCCGCCGCCACCCACAGTTCTTCGCAATCTGTTCGTCGGTCAGGCCGTCCCTGGCCCAGCCCTCCAGCAGCAGGAGGCCCTCCGGCTCCAGCCACTTCTCGTATTTTCCCTTCGCCACAAGGCCCTCACCTGTCTTTCGTGTTGAAATAAAACTACCGCTGGCCTTGCGGTCAACGGTATGGAATCTGTCAAGTTGTGCCGGTGGGCGGCTCGTGAACCGCCATATGCGGGGAGAACGGAGCGAAAGACCCGCAGCGGACACCGGCATGGTTGAGCTGTTAGCTGCGAATCGGCGACTGGAGGACAAGCGGGGGCCTATCCATGGATGATACCTCAAAAAATATGGGGAAGCAGTAAAATAACACTTGACATATATGCGCATAATGCGTATAATAATAGTAACAGGAGGTGATGCCGATGTCACCCAGGGATGTTGAAAAAATCATTCTGGCGGATGGATGGCGCTTGAAGAACATCAAAGGCGACCATTATCACTACATCCATCCGACAAAACCGGGGAAGGTCACAATTCCGATGAGCAAAAAGAAAAGTGACCTGCACCCCAAAACGGTTGCCAGCATCCTCAAACAGGCGGGACTGAAATAAGCCCCGCCCCCAAAGGGTGGCATTGATCTATCGACGAAATGAAAAAAGGAGGCAGACACGAAATGAAACTTACCTATCCAGCTATATTTGAACCACTTGGCGATCGGCCCGGTTATGTAGTGGCGGTTCCCGATCTGCCCGGCTGTGTTACGGAAGGGGATAGTCTGGCGGACGCCATCCTGATGGCACAGGATGCCGCTTCCGGCTGGGTGCTGGATGAACTGGAGGACGGAAACCCCGCCCCCCGCGCCAGCGACCTGTCCGCTTTGCACACAGAAGGAGACCGGTTTATCAGCCTGCTGGTTCTGGATATGGACGCTTACGCCGAAAAATATGGCGCAAAGGCCGTCCGCAAGAACCTGACCATTCCTGCATGGCTGAACACCTTCGCGGAAAAGCAGCGTGTCAACTTCTCTCAGCTTCTCACTGAGACGTTGACTTCACTGTACCAGCAGCAGTATCAGTAACCTGCATGCAGCATCGAAGCCCTCGGAGTGATCCGGGGGCTTGCCCCTTTTTAGCGCCGGCGGGCGGCTCATGAACCGCCATATGCGGGGAGAACGGAGCGAAAGACCCGCAGCGGACACCGGCGTTTTAGTGGCTAGTGGTTAGTGACTAGTAGAGCGTGAAGCCTAAATCTTCACTTTTCTGTAGGGGCGGCCCTTGGCCGCCCTGGGTAAGCAGGCGGTTTTTGCGGGCGGCCGAGGGCCGCCCCTACACATGCGATTGAAAAAATGAATCACTTTTTGCCCACCTGAACAGCAATACAGTCAGTTCCGCTGACATTTTGCGATAGTTGAATGAAGTAAAGTTTTTGTTTTCACGCTCTGCTAGTGGTTAGTGACTAGTGGCTGGTGTGGTAGTATGTTCCGGTTAAGCTGCAATTCTGCCCGTAAGAATGTGAGTTTTCCGCAGAAAAGTGCCGTATGCTCGACAACGCGTTACCAGCCACTAGCCGCTGCTCCCGTACTCCGTCAGGAAGTTTTGAATCCACTCGGTCTGTTTCGCGGACTGTTCCGG
>JAJQET010000243.1 GCA_021201515.1 Clostridiales bacterium
AAGGGAAGGCCGAACAAATTCTCTACAGCGAACGTTATCTAAGGAATACCGCCCGGCAAGGACAAGAACCCATTTTCTTCCGCAATCCTTATTTAAGGAAAGCAACCATTTTAGTTGACAGTATAAATCTAACAATGGGCAACGGTGCCGCAGTTCCTGTTTTGCGTCGCCGCTGCGCCGGTGAAAATAAGGAGCTGTGGCATATGCTGCAAGACATTCTCTCTATCCGCCTGCCGGTGGATGAGACGTATCGTATTCGTAAAAATTCCATCACCCACGGCGCGGGAAAGCGCCTGTGCGTGGTGACGGGCATCCACGGGGATGAGCTGGAAGGGCAATACGCCTGCTTCCTGCTGGGCAAGCTGCTCCGGGAGGGGCTGGAGCACCTCCACGGCACAGTGGACATCTATCCCGCCATGAACCCCCTGGGCATCGACTCCATCACCCGTGGCATCCCCGGCTTTGACCTGGACATGAACCGCACCTTCCCCGGCAGCGACTCCGGCGATATGACGGAGTTCGTGGCCACCAAAATCATGGAGGACATGGCGGGGGCCGACCTGGTGCTGGACATCCACGCCAGCAACATCTACCTGGCGGAGTTGCCCCAAATCCGCATCAATGAGCTCCACGCTGATCGGCTGGTGCCCCTGGCGAAGCAGGCCAACGTGGACTTTATCTGGGTGCATGGGGCCAGCACGGTGCTGGAATCCACCTTCGCCCACTCCCTGAACAGCCGTGGCATCCCCTGCTTAGTCGTGGAGATGGGGGTTGGAATGCGGCTGACGGAGGAATACGGCCGCCAGCTCTGCGACGGCATGGTGAACCTGATGCACACCCTGGGGATGTGGGACGGAGCCGTGCCGGAGGTGCGGGAGCCGCTGGTGTCCTCCGACCCCAACGAGGTGGCCTTCCTGAACGCCCCCACCTCCGGGATGTTCCTGAAAACCCGGCCCCACGGCACTTGGGTGAAAAAGGGGGAGACTGTGGGCTACATCTTCGACCCCTTCCGGGGCGAGGTGAAGGAATATGTCAACGCCACCAAGAGCGGCCTGCTCTTCACCATCCGGGAGTACCCGCTGGTGGACGAGGGCTCGCTGATGGGGCGGATTCTGGTGCGGGAGGCAAAGCGATGAGAGAGCGTGTGATTTACAGCATCCCCTCCCTGTATCGGGACGACTTCCGGGTGAAGGCCTACCTCTTCGGCCAGGGGGAGAAGGCCCTCTGCATCGTGGGCAGTATGCGGGGCAACGAGTATCAGCAGCTCTTCATCGCCTCCCAGATGGTGCAGCGGCTGAAAGAGCTGGAGGAGACAGGGCAGTTGGCGGATGGAGTGGAAATCATGGTCATCCCCTCCGTGAACCCCAGTTCCATGAACGTGGGCAAGCGGTTCTGGGCCACGGACAACACCGACATCAACCGGATGTTCCCCGGCTACGACCTGGGGGAGACCACCCAGCGCATTGCGGCGGGAGTGTTTCAGGTGGTGAACCAGTACCGCAGCGGTATCCAGCTGGCCTCCTACTATATGCCGGGGAACTTCTCCCCCCATGTGCGGATGATGCGCACCGGCTTTGAGAATCTGGACAAGGCCAGGGACTTTGGACTGCCCTACATCGTCCTGCGCACACCCCGGCCCTACGACACCACCACCCTGAACTACAACTGGCAGATCTGGGAGACGGACGCTTACAGCCTGTACTCCACCACCACGAACCGCATTGACGCCGCCAGCGCCGGGCTGCTGGTGCGCAGCATGGAGCGCTTCATGGTCAAAAACGGCATCCTCCGGGGGACAGTGGAGGACTGCCCTCCGGCCCGGCTCATTGAGCGGTGGACGCTGTTTCCCCTCCGTCCGGAGGTGTCCGGCCTGTACCGGAGCCTGGTGGACACCGGCAGCCATGTGGAGGCGGGGCAGCCCTGTGCCGAAATTTACGACCCCTGCACCGGGGTGCTGCTGGAGACCCTGCACGCCCCCAAACCGGGCACCGTATTCTTCCAGCACGACGCGCCGATGGTGTACGCCTACACGGCGGCGGTGAAGCTGCTGCCGGACGAGGAGGGGAGCCTTTCGGCGGCGGACGTGGACTGACAATCTTCCATCAACAAAAACAGACGCCGTTTCCCTGCGTTGCAGGGAAACGGCGTGATTTTTGCGCTTTGTTGTCTACCACTCCACCGTCAGGCGGAGGCTTCTGATAAAAACGTAATGATTAGTTACTTTTTATATTAGGAGCAATATCGTATCCTTGTGGTCAGATTTCATCGACCAAAGGATAACAAAATTGCCGCCCGTTCCGCCGTCAGGCATAGGGAGCGCAGCGGAAATGCCGCTTGACGGCGGGAACGTGGCGGCAATCCCCGCCAGCCGCCATCGGCGGCAGCTTTGGTGCGTGAAAAGTTACATCGTCTGTTGCCTGACAGGCTACGCTCAGGGTGGGCAGCGCGAAGCCATAGGATGATAGGAGGAGGGTTCTTAGGGAGGAGCGAGGCCCCGAAGCTCCTCCCTAAGCCGCCTTCTTTCCCCCATTTCTTGGCGGCGCAAGAAATGGGGCCCGCCGGGAGGGCAAAAACCTGTTTCCTTCCTCATTCCTTGCCTAAGAAACCAGCCTCTTCACCGCCTGCTCCACCTCCTCCAATGTATAGAAGGTGTTCAGCACCTGAAGCAGCCCGCCGCTGCTGAGATGCTCCGGCAGGTCCAGCGCTCGGTACAGGGCGGCCCGTTTGGCCCGGCTGTCCGGCCCGCCGGTGAGCCCCAGCCGGTAGAGGTCGGCTTTTGTGATTTCGCCGACGGGGGAGGGGGCGGCCTCCGACCCCTCCAGGAAGGTGGCCCCGGCCCGCCGCAGGGCTTCCTCCAGCACCTCCGGCGTCATGCCCTCTACCCCCAGCTTGCCCTCCTTGCCGGGGCGGGCCTTCCGGCGTTCCTTGCCGTACAGGTCGGGGATGTAGGCGTGCTTCACCTGTTCCGGCGGCAGCATACCTTTTAAATGGTTCCGGATGACGAAGCCGGCCCCGTCGCTGTCCGTCAGCAGGATCAGTCCCCGCTCCCTGGCCACCCGGCG
Source organism: Clostridiales bacterium (assembly GCA_021201515.1). Taxonomy (GTDB): domain Bacteria; phylum Bacillota; class Clostridia; order Oscillospirales; family Oscillospiraceae; genus Onthomonas. The sequence continues at coordinate 3,063 of JAJQET010000243.1, forward strand.
CAGCAGCCGCACCTGGTCGGCCCGGTGGAAGATTTGGAAACCCTCGGTGGTGAGAATCAGCGTGTCCACCAGCTGGGCCAGGGTGTTCTTGTCATAGCGGCCCTCCACCACAATGGCCTCTTTCAGCCGAATCCGCGGGGCCATCTCAGTTCACCGCCAGCTTCAGCAGCAGGTCCACCAGCAGCTCCTCCGGGTTCAGGCCGGTGGACTTCATGGCCACGTCGGTCTCCTCCGCCAGAATGACCGCCCTGCGGCACCAGGGCAGGTCAAAGCGCCGGGCGGCGTCCATCAGCTTCCTGGCCTGCCAGTCGCTCCGCATTTCCCACAGCTGGGCCAGGGCGGCCTGGCTCCTGTGCTGCTCCAGGTAGAGCCGGGCGCTCCACAGCTGCTGCAGCTGCTTGCCCAGCACCGCCAGAATCATAATCGGCTCATTGTTCAGCTGGTACAGGTCGGACAGCACCGCCGCCGCCTGGGGGAAGTTCCGGCTTGCGATGGCGTCGGTCATCTGGAACACACGGGCGTCCAGCACAGGGTCGGCCACGGCGTCAATGTCCTGCCGAGTGATGTTCTTGCCGGGGGCGTAGAAGCCGATTTTTTCAATCTCATTGGCCAGGCCGGTCATCAGCCCGCCGCAGAGAAAGGTCAGGTACTCCGCCGTGGGGTTGTCGATCTCCTTGCCGAAGGACTTGAACCGGCGGCGAATCCAGGCGTTCAAATCGCTCTGGCTCTGGGGACGGAACTCCACAGGGAGGGCCGCCTGCTTCACCAGCTTGCCCAGCCGGGTGTTGCCGCCGGTTTTGTACTCCGTCTGGTCGTAGACGAACACCAGGCAGAGGTAGTCCGGCAGGTCCCCCAGCAATCCTTCCAGCTGAGTGCGCCGTTCCTCATTGGCATAAAGGTCGTAGTCGTAGACGATGACCATGGAGCGCTCCGCCATCATGGGGAAGGCGTCCACGGCGTCCTGCAGATCCCGAACGTCCAGCTCCTTCCCCTGGAAAGTGCGGAGGTTGAAGGCTTCCAGGCCGGGGGTCAGCAGCTGTTTTTTCAGCTCCGAGAGGTAATAGTCCCGCAGGTAGGTCTCCTCCCCATAGAACAGGTAGCAGCGTCCGGGGGTACCGGCCCGCAGCGCGGCCTTCAGTTTTGTCAGCCCCCCGTCAGAGGGGAATTTTTTTGCGGCCATGACAGCCTCCCATCCGCTGCGACGCAGCCTTGTTTCCCCTATCATACCCCGAAACGGGGGCGCTGTCAAAGAAAAAACATCCGGGAGAGGAATCCTCTCCCGGATGTGTCTGTTCTTCTGCGCCCCTCAGCGGAGATGTCCGGCCAGGTAGTTCACCAGCCACAGCAGCACGCAGGCCCCAACGATGGCCACCAGCAGCTGACCAATCCAGCTGTAGGCGGAGATGCCCACCAGGCTGAACAGAAAGCTGCCCACGCCTGCGCCGATGACGCCTACGATCAGGTTCATCACCATACTGCTGCCATGGCCCATGATGCGGCAGGCCAGATAGCCGGCCAGCAGGCCCAGAATCAATGTGGAGAGAATATTAAACACAGGAAAACCTCCTTTACTGACTGACACAGACCGCAGGCGGGGGATGCCGTGTGCCGTCTGATGGTGTTGTTTGCGGTCAAAACGCGGGGGATTCTGCCCCGTACTTTGTTATACCATGAAAAGTTCAGCGATACAAGAGGGTTCCCCGAAATTTCATC
>JAJQET010000116.1 GCA_021201515.1 Clostridiales bacterium
CATCAACATGGATGGCTCCTGTATCTATATGGCGGTGGCAGGGCTGTTTCTGGCGAAGGTGTTTGGGGTGGAACTGGACGGTTCCGCCATTTTCTCCATGATTTTCTCCATCTTTGTGCTGTCGGTGGGTGCGCCGGGGATTCCCGGCTCCGGGCTGGTCTGTCTGTGCTGCTGGTGCAGATGGGCGTTCCCGCGGAGGCCCTGAGCCTTGTGATGGGAATTGATTCCATCCTGGGGATGTTCCGGGTGGCTGTGAATTCCACTGGCGATGTGGCGGTGTCCCTGATCGTGGCCAAAACGGAGAGGCTGCTGGATGTGGAAAAATATCGCGGGGAGTGAGGGCGCTTTTGGCGCAGCGGAAGCTGCCTGTGTATGCTGCAGCAGGCTAAAAAATTACGAATCGTTGAGGGGAACTGACATTGAAAACAGGTCTTGTTTTAGAGGGCGGCGCAATGCGGGGGATGTACACCGCCGGTGTGCTCGACACCTTCCTGCTGCACAGGATTCAGGTCGATGGCGTTGTCGGCGCCTCCGCAGGTGCGCTGTTCGGTGTAAACTATCTGTCCAAACAGGCGGGGCGTGTCATTCGTTATAATAAGCGCTTTAACAGCGATCCGAATTACATGGGCCTCCGCCCACTGCTGCGGGAAGGAAATATCGTCAACACAAAGTATGCCTATGAGGACGTGCCACGAACACTGGACGCGTTCGATGACGAAGCCTTTCGCGCATCCGGGATTCCGTTTTATGCGGTGGTGACGGAACTGGAAAGTGGACAGCCGGAATACATACAAATCAAAAGCGTATTGGAACAGATGGATGTTCTGCGTGCCTCTGCCTCCATGCCATTTGTGTCAAAGCCTGTGGCGCTGGGCGGAAAGCGATACCTTGACGGCGGGGTGTCGGACAGTATTCCCTTTGCGTGGATGGCCGCCCAGGGTTACGACAAGCTCATTGTCGTGCTGACGCGGGATGCGGACTACCGAAAGAAATCCATGCCCAGGACTCTTTCCGGCCTGATGTACCGAAATTACCCTCAGTTTCAGGAGCGGCTTTTGACGCGGCACACCGCATATAACGCCTCCGTTGAGGCACTGACCGGTTTGGAGAAAAGCGGACAGGTCTTCGTGATTCGCCCGTCCGAAACCATCAGCATCGGGCGGCTTGAAAAAAATCCGGACAGGCTGCAGGCCGTTTATGACCTCGGCAGGAAGGACGCGGAGGGTCAGCTTGCGTTTTTACAGGAATATTTGAGGTGACGCGTGGGGCGGCGGCATGGCCGGGCGGCCTGCCGCTCCGTCCGGCGCACCGGTCTCTGCCGCAAAGCAGAGCTGAAAAGCACAAAATACCCCCATGCCTGAAAGGAAACACAGGCGTGGGGGGTGGCCGCTGACACAGGCGTTTGAATCTCTTTCAAACCGGAAACCGCCAGGGGGAACCAGGGCGGTTTTCTTATGCCCAAAAAGTGTGCCTTTGGCTTGCATTTTTGCGCACAGTTTTATTTTGAAGCGTGCCGCCTGTCAGCAGAGCTGCCCGTAAACAGTTACGATTCCCTCCGGCGGCAGTTGCAGCGCCGCGATCTGCCCGTTCAGCCGAAGGATCACTGGCAGGGCCTCGCCGGTGCGGTTAAACAGCACGACGGTCAGGCCGCCGTCCGGGCGGCGGTATGCCGTGGCGTCCACCCGGTCTGTGTAACGGCTGAGGGCGACCCGCCGGGAACCCGCAGGGATAAAGTGGCTGAAGTGCCAGTAAAAGGTCTGAATCAACTGGGGCAGCAGGGTTTTGCTGCCGCGGTCAAACAGGAAGGGGGCCCAGCACAGGTTGCCCACATGATTGGGGCCGCCGGTCTCATCCAGCAGCAGGTTCCAGTCATAGAACGCCGTGATGCCGTGGTTCATGTCGCCGATCAGCTCATGGGTCAGGCGTTGGGCGTTGACGCCGCTACTGTCCTTTCCAAAGAAGCAAAACTCAATGCAGCTCTCGGACAGGATGAGCCGCAGCTCCGGATAGCGCATCCGCAGAAGGTCAAGGCTTTCAAAGTGGTCGCCGCTGTACCAGTGGCAGGCCACACCGGCCACGGTGGAGCGGTTTTCCCCGTCCACAACGGCGGCGGTCCGCTCAAAGGCTCGCTCTTTATTATGGTCCCAGATAAAAATTTGAACGTGCTCCAGCCCGTGACAGTTCAGCGCATCGGACAGGACGGACAGAAACGCCTTTTCCTCCTCCGGCGTGTAGACGCAGGAGTCCCAGGTCTGCACCGCCTTGGCCTCGTTTTGCAGGCTGACCCGTTCCACCGAAAAGCCCCGCCGTTCAAACTCCAGGATATACCGGCAGAGGTATTCCGCCCAGCGGCCGTAATACTCCGGCAGCAGATGGCCGCCGTGGCACCGCTGACCGTTGGACTTCATGTAAGCGGGCGGGGACCAGGGGGACAGCATCAGCTTCAAAGGCCGTCCGGCGGCCCGCTCCGCCTCCCGCAGCATGGGGAGGATGACCTGCTCCGTCTGGGAAAAGTCGAACCGTGCCAGCGTGACATCCTCCGGGTCGCCGTCCGCCTCATACAGCCCGGTGGAAAAGTCACAGCTGTCCAGGTGGATGCGCACCCGGTTATATCCCATCTCATCAGGGGAAAAGTAAGTGCGCATCATTTCCACCTGCTGCGCCCGGCTCATCTGCGCGTAGACGGAGCCGGACGCCTCCGTCAGCGCACAGCCAAACCCCTCCCATGCTTCAAAGGTGATGTCGGGATACAAATTGATCAGCTGCTTTTCGACCCCGTCCACGTCGGGGCCAAAGGTCAGCGGCGCGGTGTTCGTCTGCCACCCGCCCCCTGTCTTTGCGGTGGTCACAACGTTTGCCTGCATAAAAACACTCCTTACACGTTAGTTCTGCTGGCCTTCCGGCTGCCCCTCCTTTGTGCGCCGGGCCTGAATGGCCGCCTGCTCCGCAGGAAGGTTCCGTTCCACGGTGAAGAACAGGATGAGGACAGCGCAGAGGATGTAGGCAATGCTCTCCACCCAGATATAGCTGACGGTGATGGCGGACTGCACCGCCCCGGACTGGGCGGCGGCTGCGCCGGACTGGTCATAGCCCGCCCACCCCAACAGTGCCATAAAAATGGCATTGCAGAGCGAAGTGCCTGCGGCAACCAGAGCATTGTACAGGCTCATGGTGAGTCCATCTGTACGGATGCCGCATTTGTATTCGATATGGTCGATGACGTCGGCCAGCATGGCCAGCGCCAGGTAGCAGGCCGGGGAGGAGCCGAGGCACTTCACCGCCACGCCAATACAGACGGCCACCAGGTTGGTGCTGAACAGTCCTGCGAAAATTCCCCCGGCTGCGCCCACGATCTGCCCTACAAAGACCACCCGCCCCTTGCCGAAGCGGTTGGACAGGGGCACCACCGCCACAGCGGCCACCGCCATGGGAATCGCGCCCATCACGCTGAGGAGGCTCTGGGCCACGCCGTAATCCCCGCCAAAGACAGAGCTGTCCACCACCCACTGACAGAAGTAGCTCATGGAGCCGTTTTTCAGCGCCCCCGACCACTGGAACACCACGAAGAACACCATGATGACCCACCACCATTTCTCCCCGGCCACGGCGTTGAGCTGCTGCCGCAGGGGGGCGGTGCTCTGCCGCTGCCCCTCCTCCCGGCCCATGGATTCCTCCGTGACCCGCTCCCGGGTGAACTTGAACTGGAGCAGGATGGTCAGGGCGGAGAAACAGCCAATGGCCAGCATGGCCAGGAACCAGGTGTGCTGATTCTCATGGAGTACGTTGGACACCAGAATGGGGAAAATCATGGAGCCGAAGCCCATGACGGCCAGACCGGCGATGTTGACAAAGGAAGCCAGCGTCCCCCGCTTCTGGCTGTCCCGGGTGGAGACAGAGACCAGGGTGGAGTTGGCGGTGCCGTAAATGGGGTAGGCCACGGCATAATACAGGTTGTAAGCCACGGCAATCCACACCATTTTCCCTGTCTCACTTTGGAATGGGACTACAAACATCAGCACGCTGGACACGGACACCGTCAGGGCGGACAGCAGAATCCACGGCCGGGCCTTCCCCGCCAGCGCCCTGGTGCGCTCAATGAGCTGGCCCACAATCAGGTTGGCCGCCACGATCAGGATGGTGGAGACCAGCTGCAAGGCGGACAGGAAGGAGGTGTCCAGCTGTAAGACATCGGTAAAATACTTGTTCAGAAATGCGGTAAAGATGCCGGAGGACAGCATTGCGCCGCAGGGGCCGATCAGGTAGCCAAGCAGCATCTCCGGCGTCCGTACCTCCTCAGAGCGGACGGCGGAGCGGGTCAGGGGGCGGCTCCAGAAGTCAGACTGTCTCATGGTTCTGTTCTGTCCTTTCTCGTGGGGTTGAGCGGTTGGCGGCACACATCACACCGTCAGGGCGGCGTTCAGGGAAGGCAGCCGTCCTCCCGGGGGAGGCACAGCCTGCCCGCCGTTCCCTGTTTTTGTCATTATGACATATCGACGCTTTTCCTGCAAGTGGAAATGATATTGTCAGCCCGGGCGGGTTTGGGAACCTCTGAACAAATGAACTTCGGCGCGTTGCGGACAAATCCCGCAGCGTCTTCAGCGGAAGCCACAGGGCGTGGGCGCACGATGCTCCCGTCGCCGTGGGGGGTCAGGGCTGACAGAGAAAATCCTCACTGCCTGCACGGTATTTTCTGGAATCGACCTTGATGAGGGGATAGGCATCCTTGCCGGAATCGAAATGGTCCGCATACTGACACGCCAA
>JAJQET010000174.1:0-2078 GCA_021201515.1 Clostridiales bacterium
ATCCTGTGTCATGGTTATCCCCTCTTTTCGATAGTCTGCTTCGGGCAGATTTCTGCGCAGCGTCCGCAATGGAGGCAGCGGCGCTGGCCGATGACCACCGGCGTCACAGAAATGTCGATGCACTTCTGGGGACAGACGGCGTAGCACAGCTTGCAGCTAATGCAGGCGTTGCCCACAAAGTAGCCGCTCACCGCGGCCTCCGGCTGGCCGATCACAATGCTGTCCCGGGCCACATGGGCCGGGTCACTGATGTCAAAATATTCCCCGCTGGCCTCGTACAGCCGGAACACCTCCAGGGCGCTGCAGGTATCGCCGGGATAAATTGCCTGCATATAGGGGTTCTTTTCAAAAATCTCATCCAGCTTTTCGCCGCCGATGTTCTGAACCTTTCCACGCAGGGAAACTGACTTTTTGTCCTTTGTTGCGGACAGGGCGATATATTTCTGCTCCATGAGCTGGGTGTAAAAGGCTTTGCCCTTTGCCGTCAGGAAGTACACGCCCGTTTCGTCCCAAAGCATCATATCAATCGTGCGGGTCTGTGGATGGCCGTCCGGGCCGATGGTGGCAACGGTGGCGGAGTGAAGTTCCTCCACCAGCAGCTTCAAATAGTCGTTTCTGTTCATATGGTATCAGTCCCCGTTTTACGAAGCGGAGCGCCTGGCAGCATGGTTCCGCCGTCAGACGCTCTAAAGGTCACTTTTTTTCCTGGAAATCAAAATTCGCGGGGCGGGTTGTCGGAGAAGGCCGCAACCACGGCGCGGCTTTCTCCGGAGAGAAACCCTCGCAGACAGGGAACGTGCTCCGTCAGCCAATGAGCCAGGCGGCCATTTCGTCGGCAGCCTTCATGGCGTCCTCGCTTTCCAGGACGGAGCCGGGAACGTTGGCATTGCCAGCCACATAGGCCTTGTAATCCCGGAAGCCGGCAGTGGCGAAGCTCTTCAGGTTGGTCTCCACCATCTGGGTGTACACATCCACCGGGCCGAAGCCGGAGCAGAAATAACCGGCCAGCTTCTTGTCCTTGCGGGTGGCCATGGACAGATCAGGCTGGGTGAAGTCCATGAAGGAGTAGGTGCGGTCCAGAAAAGCCTTCAGCTGGGCGGGGAACTGATCCCAATGGACAGGGGAGAGGAGCAGCATGGCGTCGCAGCTGTCGATGGCGGGAATCAGAGCGGTGAAGTCGTCCTTCTGGACGCAGTTGGGGGTGTGCTGACGCTTGCAGCCGTCGCAGGCAAGACACACACGCACGTCCTTCTCACCGATGTGGAACGTCGTGACCTCAGCCTTGCCCTCCAGCTGCCCGGCATATCTCTCTGCCAGCGCGTAGGAGTTGCCGTTGCGGCGCCTGCTTGCGTTGATGATAAGTACCTTTTTCATGATGATGACCTCCAAAGATTCGTTTTTTGTAAGGCTTTTTTACTGGTTTCATTGTACCAGCCGTTTGGCAGCCTGTGAAGTACGCACAATATTGTGGTATAGTTACCGGCAGGAAACCGTGGGCCGGCCGGTTTTCTGCGCTCCGGGAGGCTTGCAATTTCCTCCTGCTGGTACTATAATAAGGGAGTACAGAGAATTTGTAAAGTAAGTATATTATTGTGCCATAGTCACCAAACAGAAACCATAGGAGGTCATTCGTATGGAAACCCAAAAGGACATCGCGGCAACGCCGGCCAGAGAACTGCCCGCCTGCCCGGTGGAGACGACTTTAATGTTAATCAGCGACAAATGGAAGGTATTGATTCTCCGGGACCTGATGCCCGGAACGAAGCGGTTTGGTGAACTGAAAAAATCTATCGGCCACGTCTCCCAGAAGGTGCTGACAGCGCAGCTGCGGCAGATGGAGGCGAGTGGTCTTGTGACCCGCACTGTATTTCCCGAGGTGCCGCCTCATGTGGAATATACGCTGACCGATTTGGGGTACAGTCTGAAACCGATTCTGGACGCCATGCGGGAGTGGGGCGAAAACTATCAGGCGAAAAACGCCTGAACGCAGTTATCCTGCCCCTTCGGTTCGGTTGCGCTCGTTCACCCGCCGGTTTTGCGGGTTTCTGCCTGTCCCACAACCCCCGCCAAAACAAAAA
>JAJQET010000174.1:2088-4752 GCA_021201515.1 Clostridiales bacterium
CAGGGGGATTCATTGGCGCGGAAGGAGGGATTTGAACCCTCGCGACGGTTGCCCGTCCTACGCCCTTAGCAGGGGCGCCTCTTCGACCTCTTGAGTACTTCCGCAAAAAGGTAGAATCAACGTAACTGTCAAGTTGTAGGAAAGAAATTGGCGGAGAGAGTGGGATTCGAACCCACGGTACGTCGCCGTATCACCAGTTTTCAAGACTGGCTCCTTAAACCGCTCGGACATCTCTCCAAATCGGCGCACTCACAAGTGCTTATTTACTATACCGCAGATTTGACTCTTTGTCAAGCTTTTTTGCGAAAGAACGGGAATTTTTTGGGGGAACCAAACCGGGCCCGCCCCGGCAGGGAGAAAAACGGAGGTTCCTTCTGTCTCTCTGCCTGAGGGGGAGCAGGCCGGAACAAGAACGCCGCCCCTGCCCGCGGGAGCGCACAGGCCCGTTCAGCCTGTGCGATTCTGCGCAGGCGTCTGTTCCGGCGGGGCAGGGAAGAAAATCCGAAGGGAAAACCGTCCCTCCTCCGCCCGGATGGAGAGCTCTCCGCCGTACCGCTTCGCAATGTTCTGCACCGTTTTCAGGCCGAAGCCGTGGAACCGCCGATCCTCCCGGGTGGTCAGGGGCAGACCGTCCCGGAACTGGAGCTGTCCCTGGAAGCTGTTCTCCATCTGGAGCACCAGCAGGCCGTTCCTGCGGAAGATTTTCAGGTCGATGACCCGGTGCTGGGGGTTTTCCAGCTGGCTGACGCTGTCGATGGCGTTGTCCAGGGTGTTGCGGAGGATCAGGTACAGGTCGCCGGTCTCCAGCAACTCCAGACCGGCGCAGTCGGCCACACACATGACCCGAATCTGCCGCTCCCGGCAGCAGAGGCTCCGCTCCATCAGCACGGCGTTCAGGGTTTCGTTGTCCGCCTGGGTGCTCTCGTCATAGACCTGGAGGTTCTCCGCGATCTGATCCAGCAGGTCGTCCCGGTCGGCGCCCTCCTCCTTGTCGATCATCTCGGCCACCTGATGCTTCAGGTCGTGCATCAGACGGGTCAGCTCATTCATGTTCTGGCGGCTGCTCTGAAGCTGTTCATGGCGCAGCTGCTGCACGTAGTGCTGCAGATCCACCTCGTGCTGGAGGTCCAGGGCCTTGCGCTGGTTCACCTGAATCCACAGCATGGAGGCGCAGCAGAGGATCTCGTACACCTGGCAGAAGGGGAACAGGGGGCTGCCCGCCTCCTCATTCACGACCTTGACCAACATACTGGTACACGCCGCCACCAGATACACGAGACAGGTGACGGCCGTCAGGCGCAGGTTATCCACCCGGTATTCCCCGTCCTCACACAGGGGGCGGATGCAGGTGCGGTAGATAAAGCAGTAGACCAGGGGGACGGTGATTAGCTCCACCACGGTATCCACCAGGATGCCCTCAAAGGGAATCAGCGACCCCAGCAGCAGCTGCCCTGCGGAGGAGATATGCTGGACGCACAGCGTCAGGGCGGCGCAGTAAATCAGCTCGTTCCGCTTCACTGGGCAGCACAGGGCCAGCAGCGCCGCAGACAGGGTGGCAAAAACCACCGTGTAGATGCAGCAGTTCAGCACGATGTAGGCCGGGCTCTGCCAGACCGCCTTAACGGGGCCGTAATTCATCAGAACCAGGGAGAGCAGCTCCGCCAGAGCACAGAAGGGGAGGAAACGCCACAGAAAATGCCCCCGCTTCCGGTGGGGCAGGATAAACAGCATACAGGCCCCCAGCATCTCGGTGATGTACTGATTCCCGCTGAGGAAGTCAAACAGGGCGGTCATGTGGTGCCTCCGATGTAGTCCGCCAGCTCCTGCAAAAAGAGCTTGCGCCGGGGACGGCTGATCTTCAGACGGCAGTCTCCGGCGGTCAGCTCCGTCTGCCCCACCCAGGTGACATAGCGGAGGTTCACCAGCAGGCTGTTGTCACACCGGGAAAAGGCGCAGCCCTTCAGCTGCTCCTCCGCCTCCTTCATGGCGCCGCTGGTCTCATAAGTGCCGTCCTCCGTGTGGTAAAACAGCTTGTGCTTGATGACCTCCACGTAGATCAGCCGGTCTATGACAATCCGCCGCTTCCCGTCCCGGGTGGAGATCAGCAGGCTCTTCGCCGTCTGCCTGGGCAGGCGGTCCAGCAGCAGCCCCATCCGCATCTCAAAGGCGTCGTAGGTCAGGGGCTTGACCAGAAAATCCATGGCCTGCACCTCGTAGCCCTTCAGGGCCAGCTGGGCCATCCGGGTCACAAAGACCAGGATGACATTAGCGTCCTGGGCCCGAATCCGCCGCGCGGTCTCCATCCCGTCAATACCGGGCATCACCACGTCCAGGAAGATGATGTCATACCGGGGCGCGTACTGATCCAGAAATGCCACGCTGTCAGGGCAGAAGCTGATCTGGAAGTCCAGGCTGTGCTCCTGGCGGTAGCGCTCCAGAAACTGCCTCATCTGCTCCATGGATTTTGGGGAATCTTCTACTACGGCAATCGTGATCATGACGGGGGCCATTCCTTTCTGTCCTCTCGCAACCGGTTCCAGGAACGTTGTTATTTCAGGGTCAGTATAACACAAAGTTCCACAATTGGCAAGCCGGTTGCGGCGGGGAACCAGGGCAACAGCATTTAAAATTAGCCCAAAAGGATAGACAAAGCTGCATCGGGAT
>JAJQET010000323.1 GCA_021201515.1 Clostridiales bacterium
GCTCAGCGCCATCCCCTCCACCGACCTGGACCACCCCATGCAGCGGGTTCAGCTGAAGGGTGAGATCACCTCCGCCATCAACCCTGAGCCGGGCTGCCGCTTCGCCGCCCGCTGCCCCTACGCCTGCGATAAGTGCCGGGAGCCTCAGGTGCTGGAGGAGCTGGAGCCGAAGCACTTCGTCTCCTGCTGCCGGGCCAAGGAGATCAACGACTAAAACTCATTCGCATTTCATACCAAGGAGTGAACTGTCTTGAAAAAGCGGGAGCCTGAAAAGGTAGGCAACGACATTTATGGTGTAAAATCCAACTGGAAAACAGACGAGAAAACCGGCAAGACTGCCGAATCAGACTTCCGCCACAGTTCCTATTACCACAAGTATTTCCACGGCTACACCGAGTTGCGGATCGAGAAGCCCAACGGCGGTTATAAGGTGGAGCGGTACTACACCCAGCCCTGGCTGGTGCAGGACGTCTCCTCCGTCAACTACATCGTGTATCGGTGTATGTACATCGCCCTGGTGCTGCTGTCCTGCATGGTGTTTTATCAGGCCATGACCGCCGACGGCTATTCCGGCAACCGCTCCGTGCTGGTGGCCGCGCCGGAATTTCTCTCCGCCCTGGGGCTGATTCTGCTGGTGGCTGCCACGGTGAACTACACCTTCATGCACAGACAGATGACCTGGTATGACCACCGCAGCGCCTCCGGCAACCTGCGCAAGGCGTCGCTGTTTGCCGCCTGCTGCATGGGGGCCACCGCCCTGCTGGTGGTGGTGAACATCTTCCTTGGGGTGGACAGCGTCCTGGCCGAGCTGCGGCTGGCCGGGCTGTCCCTGGCGGCGGCGCTGGCGGCGCTGGCGGTGTACCTTCTGGAGCGGCAGATGCCCTACCGGGAGGAGGCCAACACCACCGTCCTCCCCAAGGGGGAGACCCATGAAATCTGGTAGGCCCCGCCTGCCGAGACTGGAGAAAAATCATGAACAACAAACATATCCTGCATATCACCGCAGTGGCGGAGGTGGGCCCTCAGGGCCAGAAATGCACCAAAGCAGTGCTGGAGTACGACAGGCCACTGTCCGCCGACGTGTCCCCCGACGCCTACCGGGTGGAGGGCCGCACCGTCACCGGCGTCTCGGTGGAGGGCTGCAACGTGACCCTCTCCCTCTCCCCGGAGGACAAAGCCGCCGCCACCTACTGCCAGGGGAACCCCTGGGAGGGCACCGCCACTGTCCTGCGCACAGCCTCTGTTGCCGTCGCCCAGGTAGCGCCTGTGGCCGGGTTGGACGGCAGCGTGGTGGAGCCTGCCCCGGCGGACGCCAATGACCAGGTGGCTAACCCCATCGTGGATGACTTCATCCAGGGCGAGTTTGAGGGGCTGGCCTATAACCTGTACATCCCCAAAGACTGTCAGCCGGGGGAACAGTATCCTCTGGTGCAGTTCATCCATGACGCAGGCCCCTGCGGCCCGGAACCCAAACTGACCCTGACCCAGGGCCTGGGTGCCATCGTCTGGGCCAGACCGGAGGAGCAGGCCAAGCGCAAGTGCTTCGTCCTGGCCCCCCAGTTTGACGGCCCCCCCATCGTGGACGACGACTGGAACGTGGACCCCAGACTGGAGACCGCCAAGCGGCTGCTGGACTGGGTGTGTGACCAGTATCCCGTAGACCGCACACGGCTGTACACCACCGGCCAGTCCATGGGCTGTATGTCCTCCATCGTGCTGAACGTCCGCTATCCGGAGTTGTTCGCCGCCTCCTTCCTGGTGGCCGGGCAGTGGGATGAGCGGCAGATCCTTGGTCTGGAGCAGCAGCATCTGTGGATGCTGAACTCCCAGGGCGACGCCAAGGCCTTCCCCGGTATGAACCAGATGGCCTGCGAGATGGAGTCCAAGGGGGCGAAGGTGGTTCGGAAGGTCATCGACGCCAAAGCCTCTCAGGAGGAGTTCCGGGCCGTCGCTCAGGAACTGATTTCCACCGGCGCCAATGTCATTTATACTCCCTACCGCATTGAGTCCGTGGCCAGGGGCTGGCACAGCCGGGGCGGCGAACACCACGTCACCACCTGGCAGACTGCCTACGAAATCGAAGCCATTCGGGCATGGCTGTTTTCTAACCGGAAGGCCCGCTGAGGCGGGGCCTTCCCGGACTCCCCGGCTTCCTGTCCGTCAGGAGTGCTGGCACTGGGCAAAAGCAAACGCCCATCCAGCGGCCCTGTGGCCGTCAGATGGGCGTTTTCTCTGCTATGAATCGACTGCTGAACCGGTTGGCTCCGGGGCGCTGGATGCGTACCGGGCAGCGAAGTCCACAAACTCCTGCACCAGCGGGGAGAGGACGCCGTCCTTTGGATAAATCAGGCAGACGTCCGTGTGAATCCGCGGCTCCACCTCCAGGATGGAGATGTTGACATTGTTGCGGAGCTTGTCCGCCAGCCCCTGCATGATCAGGGAGACGTCCCGCCCCCGGTTGATGACGGAGTCATCCCATGTGCCGGTGCTGGAGGAGAGCTTCGGCTCAAACCCGGCCTCCCGCAGGGCGGACATTTCAAACCGGTCCATCATGGTCTCGCTCTTGTGGCGCAGGTAAAAGACGTCGTCCTTCAGCTCGGACAGGTGGATGGCCTCCCGCCCCGCCAGGGGATGGTCAAAGGGCACCACGGCGGAGATGTGATCCTCACAGAAGGGGAGTGTGTCATATTCTGCAGTGAAGTCCGTGATGTTGTGGACGAAGGCCACCTCGATCACACCGTTGTGGAGCAGCTTCAGCATATCGTCCGTGGAGGAGATGTGGACGTCGATGACCGCATCCGGGTTTTCCTTCTTAAAGGCAGCGAACAGCGCCGTCATGCCGTAGCGGTTGGGGAAGCCGCAGCTGCCCACGGCGACGCGGTTGATGGTGTCCCCCCGGATGTCCTCCACGGTGCGCTGAAAGGCGTTGGTATGCTCCAGAATGGCCGTTGCGTGGGGGAGGAAGGCTCTGCCGTAGGCGGTCAGCACGATCCGCTGGGTGGTGCGGTGAAACAGAGGGACCCCCAGCTCCTTCTCCAGCATCATAATGTGCCGGGACAGGGCGGACTGACTGATGGACAGGGTGGCCGCCGCCCTGGAAAAGCTCAGGTACTCCGCCAGAATCAGGAACTCATTCAAAGAAGATGTCTTCAATTTCACTCACCTCCGGTCCGTAATAGGGAATATCCTTCTCATGGGTTTCGTGAATCTGAATGGCATACTCCAGGAACGTCCTGGCGGCCTGAGACAGCATATTCTTCTGATAGTACAAATTCAGGTAAATTGTGGACTCCTCCTCCAGCGGCACCGTGACCATCTCATAATCCCAGGTACTGTACACGTCCCGCTTCAGCACCACGGAGACCCCCACGTTGGAGGCCACAAGCTCCGTCAGGTTGGCGCTGCCATGGATGGTGAAGTCCACCTGGGGGATGAACCCGGCGGCCTCGCACCGGCGGACCGCCGCCTGATGCAGGAAGTTATCCTTGGGAAAGAGGATGAAGGGCTCCTTCGCCAGCTCGCTGAGGCACAGGCTGTCCCGCCCGGCCAGGGGATGGTTCACCGGCAGCAGGGCCACAAGCTGGTCGGTAGCCCACTGGTAGCAGCCGTAGGTGTCGCTGTCCGGCGTTTCGGACAGGGCAAACACCAGCTCAAACCCCATGCCGAACAGATCCTCCAGGGGCAGGGTGGTGTGAAACTCCCCGGTGGAGAGGCTGTACTGGGGATAGCGGCGGCTGAAATGGTCCCACAGCATATTCACCATATGGTCGCAGTTCATTTCCGTGGGCACGGCGATATGCACCTGGAGGGCGGCGGCGCTTTCAAAGGAGGCCCTGGCCTCGTGGTACTCCTCATTCAGCGAGACAAAGCGGCGGGCATAAGGGAGGAAGAACCTGCCGAAGTCCGTCAGCTCCAGTTTATGTCCCTTTTTGGCCAAGAGCGGATGGCCAACACTGCGCTCCAGATCCTTGATGTGCTTGGTCAGGGTGACCTGAGAGAGGTAAAGCCGGTCGGAGGCAGTGAAGTAATTCCCGGTTTCCGCCACCACAATAAACTCGTCCAAATATCTGATTCCGGTTTCTTTCAGCAACGCATACCAGTCCTTTCTGCTCCGGCGTACAAAGGAGCGCAAACTGTCTATTATTCTATTATAGCATTTTGACAAAGTAAAATCAACGAAGAAAATCAGAAAATGACGCATTTCCATTTTCTGTATCATAGATGGGCCTGGCCCCGCCCCGGCAGTTTAAGCGAAAAGGCGGCCATCATTCTCAGGAGAGAATACAGCCAGAAGGTAAGAAGGAGGAACAGCGGCAATGAAACCCATTGATTTTTCTGCCAAGCATGACGTACTGATCCGCCACAAGGACGGCACACTGACCCCTATGGATGTCCCCTATTATGAGACCACCCAAATCGGGGAGAACACCTGGATGATTATGAGCTCCGGCGACTATCACTATCTCCTCGCCGGGGACACCAGCGGCGTGGCCTTCGACACAGGCTACGGCGCTGGCAACCTGCGGGAGTACCTGGAGGGGCTGTGCGGCAAGCCGGTGCCATGGGTGGTGAACTCCCACTATCACTTTGACCACACGGCCAACAACTGTTACTTTGACATGGCCTATATGGGCCGGGAGGCCCTGAGCCGGGCGTCCATCCCCTACGCCAGCTTTGACGGGGTGCCCTACCCCGCACCGGACTACCCCAAGACCCCGGTGGGGGACGGCGACATCATCCCCC
>JAJQET010000136.1 GCA_021201515.1 Clostridiales bacterium
CCTGCAAGCAAATAGCCTGCCACGCCATTGCACAAAAGCCCTTTGGACATTCGTTCCCGAAGGGGCCTGACGTGATGAACACATCCCCCTCCTTCATCATTTCACAGGGGCTGAAGTCAGGAAAAGGTATGTACTCTTTGGCCAGGTCTGAATAAAACGCCCGTTTCAGCACGGTAATTTTGCATTTTTTCATTGGGACTATCCTCCTCGCTGATGCTTCTATATTGCCTTTATTATAGCAGTGCGGCCACGCTAAAACAAGCCGCAACTTCACCAATTCGTTATGTAAAGCAGCCAAAAGGCCGCTCCAGGCATACGCCTGTTATGTTGGTTTACACCGGCTCGTCATCCTCAACGGAATAATCGCTGTCATCGTAGGTGTCCGGAAGGTCATAGTCCTCGCCATCATCCTCGTCCGTGTAGTTGGCGTCCGGGTCAGGTTTTTCCTTTGCGGATTCCGGTTTTTCCTTCAGGAACTTCCGGTACAGCGCCTCCACGTTGTCATCCTCATACCGGCTGATTTGCTTATGGGCAGTGCCGGAGACGGTATCCAGCGGGATTCTCTTTTAGCAGGGTTTGGGGAAGGCACTCCCCCAACAAAATTCCCGCGGGGCAAAATGGAGCGTAAAGCGAAATTTGGCGCCGTGGTAGAATCTTGCTCTACGAAAACCGCAAACTTTCCTCTCTACCCACTACTACACTTCCAAAAGGGGCGTTTTGGCGGATTTCTGAAAATAAAGCGTTTGCGGCAGCACATTCTGCCCACCTCTCACTACTACTACGGCAGAAGGCGGCGTTTCTTCCAAACTGCCCTTGATATTTCCTACAACACATACACAGAGCGAAACGCCAAAATGCCAAACACAAAGGGCAGATTTCCCCGTCTACTACCCACACCGCCGCAAATTACAAATTGCCAACGGTAGCGGCAAAGAAAAAGCGGGCAAGGACGGAGCCTTGTCCGTTACACGAAATATTCATAACTTCTATCTTGTTTTCATCACTTTGTTGCAGTAAAATATTTAATAGGTAGCTGTATTGTGGCGCAGGTTAGCGAAACATCAAGTTTTAGCTTCCTTGTCTTACGATAATCAAATACACTTTTGGGCTTAACCGCCTTGTCTGCCGTAAAGCAAAACAGGCGGCAGCTGTCAACGGCGGGCATAGCCCGTTCATCTTGACCTTTGGCAGCCGTAGCCTGCCGGTCAGACGCACTCCCTGCCGCCCGCCGCGCATGAAAAAAGTGACAGGAGGCCGGCCACGCATGGCCAGCCTCCTGTTTGACTGTTTGATTGGTACGAAGCCGCTGCTTCCTCCGTGGGATGTTCGCTTCCGGGAAACCTGTGCTTACTTGAAGATCAGGTTGACGATTTTGATGGCCTGGGTCTTTTTGTCCCGAATGACCAGCTTCTTCACCAGGGTCTTGCCCTCGGCCTGACGCTGAATCTTGGGGTCGGCCAGGGCGGTTTCCACCACCTGGTCGTCGGTGGCATCCACCGGCACCACGATGTTGGCCCGCACCTTACCGGCCACCTGAACGGCCAGCTGCACCGTGGCGGCCAGGGTCTTGCTCTCGTCGTACTCCGGCCAGGGCTGCTGGCAGGCCATGCCCTGGTCGCCAAAGCCCAGGTTCTCCCACATCTCCTCGCAGATGTGGGGGGCGATGGGGGACAGCATCAAAATCAGCGCCTTCATGTCTCCCTTCGTGCAGCCGTTGGCGGAGAAGTCATTCACCAGGCCCATCAGCGTGGCGATGGCAGTGTTGAACTTCATGGCCTCAATGTCCTCGTTAACCTTCTTAATGGCCTTGTGGATGGCGGAGACGTTCTGCTGGGAGCACTCCAGAGAGGCGTCACAGGTCTCGTGAAGGTTCCACGCCCTGTCCAGAAAGCGCTTGCACCCCGCCACCGCCTTGGAGGACCAGGACGCGGCCTTGGCAAAGTCGCCGATGAACATGATGTAGGTGCGCATGGTGTCCGCGCCGTACTCCTTCACCACGTCGTTGGGGTTGATGACGTTGCCCCGGGACTTGGACATCTTGATGTTGCCCTCGCCCAGAATCATGCCGTGGGCGGTGCGTTTCTTATACGGCTCCGCATTGGGAATGGCCCCGATGTCATAGAGGAAGTTGTTCCAGAACCGGCTGTACAGCAGATGGAGGGTGGTATGCTCCATGCCGCCGTTGTACCAGTCCACCTGACCCCAGTAATCCATGGCCTCCTTGGAGGCGATGCCGGTGTCACAGTTGGGGTCCTCGTAGCGCAGGAAGTACCAGGAGGAACCGGCCCACTGAGGCATGGTGTCCGTCTCACGCTGGGCGGGGCCGCCGCAGCAGGGGCAGGTGGTGTTCACCCAGTCGGTCATGGTGGACAGGGGGGATTCGCCGTCGTCGGTGGTCTCATAGCTCTCCACCTCCGGCAGCAGGACGGGCAGCTGGTCCTCCGGCACCGGCACCCAGCCGCACTTGGGGCACTTCACCATGGGGATGGGCTCGCCCCAATAGCGCTGGCGGGAAAACACCCAGTCCCGCAGCTTATAGTTCACCTTGGCGTGGCCGATGCCCTCGGCCTCCAGGTGGTCAATCATGGCCTGTTTGGCCTCCTCCACCGTCATGCCGGTGATAAAACCGGAGTTGACCATGACGCCGGTGGCCACATCGGTGAAGGCCCCCTTGCTGAGGTCCACCAGCTCGCCCTCGCTGCTGGCCACCACCTGGACGATGGGCAGGCCAAAGACCTGGGCAAACTCCCAGTCACGGGTGTCGTGGGCAGGCACGGCCATGATGGCGCCGGTGCCGTAGGTGGACAGGACGTAGTCGGAGATAAAGATGGGGATCTCCTGATTGTTCACCGGGTTGATGGCCCGGACGCCCTTCAGCTCCACGCCGGTCTTGTCCTTGGCAAGCTCGGTGCGCTCGAAGTCGGACTTGGAGGCCGCCTGGCGGACGTAGGCCCGCACCTCGTCATAGTTGGAAAGCTTGTCCGCCCACTTCTCCACATAGGCGTGCTCCGGCGCGATGACCATGTAGGTTGCGCCGAACAGGGTGTCGCAGCGGGTGGTGTAGACGGTGAGGACGTCCCCCTCGGTGGTAGCGAAGTTCACCTCCGCGCCGGTGGAGCGGCCGATCCAGTTCTTCTGCTGGATGGCAATGCGGGGGATATAATCCACCGTGTCCAGGCCGTCGATGAGCTTCTGGGCGTACTCGGTGATTTTCAGCATCCACTGGCTCTTCTCCTTGCGGACGACCTCGCTGCCGCACCGCTCGCACACGCCGTTGACCACCTCTTCATTGGCCAGCACGCACTTGCAGCTGGTGCACCAGTTCACCGGCATGGAGGTCTTATAGGCCAGCCCCTTCTTGTACAGCTGAACGAAAATCCACTGGGTCCAGCGGTAGTAGCTGGGGTCGGTGGTGTTGATCTCCCGCTCCCAGTCGAAGGAGTAGCCCAGCATCTCCAGCTGGTCATGGAAGCGCTTGATGTTGTCCTCCGTGACCTTGGCGGGGTGGATATGGTTCTTGATGGCATAGTTCTCCGTAGGCAGGCCGAAGGCGTCGTAGCCGATGGGGAAGAGGACATTATAGCCGTCCATCCGCTTCTTCCGGGCGATCACGTCCATGGCGGTGTAGGGCCGGGCGTGGCCCACATGGAGGCCCTGGCCGGAGGGATAGGGGAACTCCACCAGGCCGTACCACTTGGGGCGGGTGGTGTCGCCGGTGACGGCCCGGAAGGTCTTTTCCTCCCGCCAGCGGGCCTGCCATTTCTGTTCAATCTTGCAAAAATCGTACTTCACCAAACTCACAGCTTTCTTTTCATAGTCATGCTCCCGCAGCGTTGCCGCCGGAGGTCAATCTTCTTTTTTCGTCAGGAACCACTGAATAAATGGAACAAGAGCGAATTGCGAGGAAATTTTCGTCAGAAAAAGGCGCAAAGGCGCAGGAATCCTGACGGATTTCAAGACTTTGCAACGCATTTATGGCGGAAATTTACCGCAAGGCGCCGCAGTTGCATTTGTTCAGTGGTTCCCCAAGAAGGGGGACACATCCACCGCTTTCGCCTCCCGCCACAGGCGGTCCAGGTCGTAAAATTCCCGCTGCTGGGGCAGGAACAGGTGTACGATCACCGTGTTAAAGTCCAGGGCGAGCCAGCCGCTCTCCCGTTCGCCCTCCTTGCGCAGGGCAGGTTCCCCCAGCTTCTCCGCGGCCTCCTCGCAGGCGTCGCTCAGCGCCCGGAGCTGCGTGGTGGAGCCGGCGGTACACATGATGAAGTAGTCCGCCAGGCTGGTCACCTCTGTGGTGTACAGTACCTCCAGGTTCATGCCCCGCTTTGCGTCCAGCGCCCGGCACAGGGCCGCCGTCAATTCCAATGCTTCAGCCATGTTCCTCTCCCTTTCTGTTCAATTCCGCCTCCATCCAGTCCCTGGCCGCGACGCCATCCGGGTGGACGGGCTTGTTTGCCTCCTGATTCCTGCGGATACTGTAGTTCAGCCCATAGAGGACGCCTGCGTCCAAGTTCTCCTCCACGATGGCCCGCAGCTGGGCGCACCAGTCATAGGGGCGGCTGGGCTCGGCATAATCCGCGATATAGATGATTTTCTCCAGCAGCATCATACCGGCGTGGCCGGTGGTGTGCCAGAAGATGGCGGAGCAGATGTCCTCCGGCATCCCGAACACCTGCCGGGCGATGGCCGCGCCGCTTTTCGCGTGGAGCAGGCCGGTATTTTCCCGCGCTATCTGGTCTA
>JAJQET010000084.1 GCA_021201515.1 Clostridiales bacterium
CTCCTGAAAGCTCTCAACTGCGCTCTGGAGATTTTCAATAATATCAGCAGCCAACTCGTCCGGCGAGGGCAGGTTGTCCAGGTCGGCAAGGGACTTGTCCTTGATCCAGAAAATATCCAGGCTCGTTTTATCTCGCTCCAGAATTTCCTCTGCGGAAAATCTGCGCCATCGTCCATCCGGGTTTTCCTCAGACCAGGTTTCATGGCGGTCATGTCGGTTCTGCGGATTGTAGCAGGTAATGAAATCCTGCAAATCCGCATCGGTCATGGGATGCTGCTTCAATGTAAAATGGACATTGGTGCGCAGGTCGTAAATCCACACCTCTTTCGTCTGCCTGTCCGGGCTGGCCGGGCGCTTGTCGAAGAAGATGACATTTGCCTTGACGCCTGGCTTGTAGAAGATACCCGTAGGTAAGCGCAGGATGGTATGAAGGTCGGTTGTTTCCAGCAGCTTTTTCCGCACAATCTCTCCGGCGCCGCCCTCAAACAAAACGTTGTCCGGCACAACAACGGCGGCGCGGCCTGTGGCCTTCAGGATCGTGTTGATGTGCTGCACAAAGTTGAGCTGCTTGTTCGAGGTGGTCGTCCAGAAGTCCTGACGATTGTAGGTCAAATCCTCCTCTTCCTGTTCGCCCTCCTCGTTGGTGATGGTGATGGAGGACTTTTTTCCGAACGGGGGATTGGTCAGGCAGTAGTCCACCCGATACCCTGGGTCGGTCAGGAGCGCGTCGCCGAAGGAGATCGGCACGTTGCCATAGATGTCGCCGATGTTATGCAGATAGAGGTTCATCAGCGCCGTCTTGAAGGTAGTCGGCACGATCTCCGTTCCATAAAACGTTTCGTTTTTCAGAAACTCCTTCTGCTGCCGGTCGAGGGAATAATGGTCAGGGTCGGCAAGGTACGTTTGACAGGCCAGGAAAAATCCGCCGCTGCCACAACAGGGGTCTGCGATGGTTTTCATCGGCTCCGGCCGGACGCAGGCCACCATAGCCCGGATCAACGGACGGGGCGTGAAATACTGACCGGCGCCGCTTTTCACGTCTTCAGCGTTTTTCTGGAGTAAGCCTTCGTAGATTTCTCCCTTCACATCGGAGGACATGGAAATCCACTTTTCCTTATCAATCATCTGCACCACACGATACAGAATGGCGGCGCTGCTGATTTTGTTGACAGCGCCCTTGAAAATCTGCCCCAAAATGCCGCCCTGTTCGCCCAGAGTTTCCAGCGTCTTTTTATACTGCTCCTCCAGTTCCGCACCCTTGAGGGTGTTCATATCAGACCAGGTGCAGCCGGCAGGGATGCCCGTCTCCCGTTTGTAGGGAGGCTTGGCGTACTCATCCGACATTTTCAGAAAGATGAGATAGGTCAGCTGCTCCAGGTAGTCGCCGTAGGAGACACCGTCATCCCGGAGGGGATTACACATTCCCCAAACTTTAGATACAATCGTTGATGTCTGTTCGCTCATCAGACGAGCCTCCCTTCAAACGCTTCCTTCAAAATGCTCTGCCGCATAGCCTCGGCCTGAGCGAGTGCGGTGTCAACTGTTTTTTCAATGCTGTCACAGACGGACAGGCGGGATTCGATGACTTCAATACATTGTATCTGCTCGGATATGGAAGCATATGGGATTCTCAAGTTCTTAATCTTGTTGGTACTTAATGTATAGAGTCCAGATGTCGAAGACGCAACATCAAGGATTTGCCTTCTCCCATATCCAGAAATCAGATAGTAGAGAGCGTACCTAGGCAATACACTACCCATTGGACGGCCCTTAATTAAATGGTTTTGGTGCAAGCAATTCTCAATGCTTCCATTCCAAATAGCCACACGACCGATCTGTTCTTTACTCCCATTTCCTTCAACAAATAAAAGGTCATCTTTTTGAAGTAATGTTCGTTCTATCTCACTTTCGGCCACTCCAATTTGCTTTATTTCTGTAAGGTCAAGCCTATTGTAATACACATTGGCAACCCGCAGATATGGCATCTTAATAGCAAATTCGCTACGCTTTGAGTTTTTTGTCAACCCTCCTGATATATCAAAAAAATCCGTAATTGGCCTCAATGTATCTTCATTGTACACAGATGCCATCACCGCCTGCCGGTACACAGCCAATTGCTTCTTTGTGGTTTGCAGCGTCTCCACGGACTTGTCCAGCTCGGAAAACAGCTCCTCGATGCGGGCAACAATGCGCTCTTGTTCGGGAATTGACGGCACAATAAGTTTCGATTTTTTCAAAATCTCAGCGTTCAGATGCGGTGTGCCAGTTCCTTTTTTCCGTGTGTTCAACAAAGTGTATTTGCTTTGAATGTAGTAGCGTAAATATTTTGTGGTCATCCCATCTGCATATATCTTTGACAGCGTTGAGCCAACCACGTCTTTCATTGCAATACCAGTTAAACCTGAACGGGAGCCATCGCATACTATTAGCAAATCCCCATCCTCACGCAATAGACTGTTTTCTATTGTTGCGTAGTTATCTATAACACCCTGTTCAAACGCTTTTATATCTACATAGGGAAGATACCCATCTGTAGGTACTTTGACTTGTGCCTTCGGCTTTTTCCCCTTTTCCATGTGTAAGATAGACCCAAGCTCAGTTAATTCCATAGTTATTACCTCTTACGCTACCAATTCCAGATTCATCTCTGTCAGTAATTCTTCATATCCATCGCCAAAGGCATCATAGAACCCCAGCAGACCACCCTTGCGGTCAAAGGGCGTTAAGTCTAAATCATCCGGCAGGATACTAAGGGACGTTGCAATATGGTCTTTGATGAGCCGAAGCCATTCCATCTGTTCCTCTGTAAAATGCACTGCGCCTGCATTCCTTCGCAGCGTCCCCTGCATAAAGTTGTAATTCCCCCGATCTGCAAAGGGAGCCAGGCTGTCCGTATAGCCCATCTCAAACCGAATGAGGGAGATCAAATCCGTCAGCTGTGCCAGCGTTCCCCGCCTCACCTTGTCCGGCTGCTTGATGGCATAGCAATCCCACAGCCGTTCCACAGTGACGCCTTTGGCCTTTAGCTTTTCGTACAAGCCCTTCAGCTGTTCTATGGCCATTGGCCGGTCAGCATAGCGCTGGTCATAGATGATACGCAGTGCAACAATCTCGTCTCGGTTTTCCTCGATAAACGCCCGGAAGGAAGCAATTACACGGTCGGCGTTTTCCTCCCGCTGGGTGTCCCATCCGGCATAGAGCAGCGTGTCCAGATTAACATTGTCTATGATCTGGTCATGGCTGCGTCGGACATTTTCGATGTACTCACGGACATCTGGGTTATGGAATGGGGCAACGGCTTCTTTCACCAAAGCGCTCTTTGCCTGCGCAAGCTGTTCCTCTGTTGGTTCATTTTCTCCAGTATCGGCCTGCGCCCGTGCCAAAATAACGTCCTCATCGAAGGCGTTCAGCAGGTTTTCCGCAAGCTGCCCCGCCGCTGTTCCGACTTTGGACGCAAACTGTTTTCGCTCCCCGGCTGACATCTGGCTATTCAGCCGAACCAACCGGTTTGCAAGGGAGGTCAGAGTGTCCTCGTCCTTTGACCCTAAAGCGACATTCATCATCAGCTCTTTCATGGAAACAGACGGTTTCCGCTCCAGAGTGCGGGTCTCGGTCTTTTTGGATTTCGTCACGCCTACGGCGTCTACGATAACAAAATGGTCTTTGTTCCCGGTAGCGGAGGGTGTGACCTTTTGCAGGTCATCCATATCCAGGGTGCGGGTACCTCGCCCCTTCATCTGCTCAAAATAATTTTTGCTTCGCACATCCCGCATAAAAATCAGGCACTCGATCGGCTTTACGTCCGTTCCTGTGGCGATCATGTCCACTGTAACGGCGATGCGTGGATAGTAATCATTCCGGAAAGAACTGAGTACGCCTTCCGGGTTATCCACTGTATAGGTGACTTTCCTGCAAAATTCGTTTCCTTCGCCAAATTCGTCACGGACGATCTGAATAATGTCATCAGCATGGCTGTCCGTTTTCGCAAAAATCAATGTCTTTGGCACTTCTTTCCGGCGAGGGAACAGCGTGGTAAACAAATTTTCTTTAAAAGTATGAATCACCTTGCGAATCTGGCTTGGGTTTACAACATCTCTATCTAACTTGCCCTTATGGGTTCCCGTATAATCCTCATCCTCGTCCATCTGCTGCCAACGCCTGGCTCTGGAAAGACGATCGCGGTACTCAATCATCTGTTTCATCACCAGAGCGCCATTTCTCGTAATGTCAGTCTCGATCAGGAAAATGTCCTCACCCACATTTACACCATCTACGATAGCCTGTTCTCTGGTGTATTCGCTGACCACATTTTCCTGGAAAAATGCAAACGTGCGTTTATCCGGGGTGGCTGTCAGACCAATGATAAAAGCGTCAAAGTAGGTCAATACCTGGCTCCACACATTGTAGATAGAACGATGGCACTCGTCCACAATAATGCAGTCAAAGAACTCCGGCGGATATTTCTCGTTATAGACAACCTCTTTTGGAGTCTTACTTTCCGCTGTGATAAACTCAGCAAAGGAGGTTTCCTCGGCGCTCTCGTCCAATTCCTCGCCCTTCAGAATGGAATACATTCGTTGGATCGTGCTGATACAGATTTGTATATCATTTGGGATAAAGGAGCTTTTCAGCCGACGAACACCGTAGAGCTGGGAAAAGCTGCGCGGGTCATCATTCGGCGTATAGGAGAGAAATTCTCGGTCTGCCTGTT
>JAJQET010000289.1 GCA_021201515.1 Clostridiales bacterium
ATGGTGGCCTGCACGCTCATATGCTTTTTCTTTTTTTTCGGTTCCCGGGGCGGCTGTTCCGGTTCCGGCTGAGGCTGAGGCTGAGGCACGTCCTGCCTTACCACCCTTGTGGCGTCCGCCTCATCCTCGCCGTCCTGCTGGGAGGAGAAGATGCCGTCCTTCCAGTCAAAGGTAGGCCACTCCTCCTCCGTCTCCGGGCGCTGTTCCGGTTCGGTATTCTGTTCCGTCTCCGGGTCCTGATTGTTCCGCAGCTCATCATCTGCCATAGTATGCGTACTCCTTCATCTGCGCGGCGCGGTGTGTTTTGTCAGCCGTGATAGTGGATGCCCTGATGTACCTTCCGCTCCGCCTCGGGGCTGCAGAGCAGCTCCACCAGCTTCAGGCCGAAGGCGATGGAGGAACCGGCGGCCTCGCCGGTGACGATGTTTCCGTCAACGACCACGCTCTCCCCCACGCAGGGCTGTGCCCCGGTCAGGCCGCCCTCCATGCCGGGATAGCAGACCGCCCGCTTTCCTTCCAGCAGGCCCAGCCTGCCCAGAATGGTGGGTGCAGCGCAGATGGCGGCCACATACTTCCCCGCCGCTGCGGTTCTGCGAATCAGCGCCATGGCATCCTTGCTGGCCAGGATGTTGTCCACCCCCACCAGGCCGCCGGGGAGCATCAGCAGCTCCAGCTCGTCAAAGGAGACCTCCTTCAGGGTGCTGTCCGTCCGGACGGTGATGCCCTGGCCGGAGCGGGCCGTGGGCCCATTGACCCCCACCAGCTGCACCGGCACGTTAGCCCGGCGCAGCATATCGCAGGGACACAGAGCCTCCGCCGTTTCAAATCCGTCTGCCAGTAAAATGTAAACCATAGTGTATGCTCCTTCCTTTCATTGCGCTTGATTGCGTTGCCGCTGCCCGTTCAGGGCGGCGGTCACTTCCTGCCAAATTTCCCCGTGAATGTCCTGAATAGAGCGGAGCGCCCCGTCGGCAACGCAGGGAATCTTCCGCCACCCCAAGACCTCCGCCGCCCGCCGGGCCGTCAGGCGGCAGGCGGTAAGATAGGCGGTATCCTGCTCGTGGATGTCGGCCTTCGTGTTGGTGGCGGCCTCCCTGCTCCTGAGCAGCCGCACCGACTGCTCCGTGGGCATATCCAGATACAGCACCAGGTCGGGCCGGGGCAGCCCCAAACGGTCAAACTCAAACTCGTAGAGCCAGCGCCAGAAGGCGGTCTGCTCCCCCTCCGGCAGCTTGGACGCCTGATGGATGGCGTTGGAGGTGGTGTACCGGTCACAGAGCACCAATCCGCCCTGCTGATACCAGTCCCCCCAGTCCTGGCGGTAGGAGGCGTAGCGATCCACCGCGTAGAAGGTAGAGGCGGCATAGGCATTCACGTCCCCCGGCCTGCTGCCGAAGGAGCCCTGCAAATACAGCTTCACCAAGGCGGCGGAGGGCTCGCTGTAGCGGGGGAACACCACATGGCGGTAGGAAATTTTTTCCTCCTCCAAATGCCGGCACAGCGCGGCAAACTGGGTGGACTTCCCGCTGCCGTCCGTCCCCTCTAAGACAATCAGCTTTCCCTGCATGGGAAACACCCCTTTCCGGTCATGCTTTCTATGGGCAGTATAACACAGCGCCGCCGGAAAGTCCAGTGGTACCCGATGTTATGGTGCCGCCCGATGGGAGCGGTACTGCTCGCTCTCGTCCAGCAGCTCCTCCGCGCTTTTCAGCGTGGCCGCTGTGACTATGCTGCCGCCGGTGAGCCGGGCAATCTCCTGCTTCCGCTGCTCCCGGTTCAGCCGCTCCAGCCGGGTGTAGGTGCGCCCATTCCGCTCCCCCTTCTCCACGGAAAAGTGGACATCCGCCATGGCGGCAATCTGGGGCAGGTGGGTCACGGTCAGCACCTGCTTGTGCCGAGCCACATCCGCCATCTTCTGGGCCACCTTGGAGGCCGCCCGGCCGGATACCCCCGTGTCCACCTCGTCAAAGACCAGGGTTGTGATGGACTCGTTCTCCGCCAGCACGTTTTTCAGCGCCAGCATAATGCGGGCCAGCTCGCCGCCGGAGGCAATCTTCTGAATGGGCTTCAAATCCTCCCCCACGTTGGCGGACATCAGGAACTGCACCTCGTCCATCCCCGTCTGGTCCATGTGAAAGTCAGCCTGCTTCGGGGAAAAGGCCACCTGGAACCGCACTTTGGGCATATCCAGGTCGGACAGCTCCTGCTGAATCCGCTGCTGGAGGGCGGCGGCGGCCGTTTTCCGGGCTTTGGACAGGGCCAGCGCCCGCTCCCTGGCCTCCTGCACCTGCACCACCAGCTGCTTTTTCAGCTTCTCAATACGGTCGCTGGAGTATTCAATGTCGTCCAGCTCCTTTTTACACTTGTTCAGGTAGGCCAGCATATCCTCCACCGTGGCGCCGTACTTCTTCCGCAGGCGGAAAATAAGGTCCAGCCGGGACTCGATTTCATCCAGCTCGCTGCCGGAGAAGTCCAGCCCCTCCCGCTGCCGCTGCACCTGCTCCGTCACATCGTCCAGGGTGTAGCGCACCTCGTCCAGCCGCTCCGCCAGAGTATTGAACTGCTCGCTGTACCGGCCGATGCTCCGCAGCTGGTTTTCCGCCGTCATCACCAGGGAAATGGCCCCATCCGTGTCGTCAGTGCCATAGAGGGCGCGATAGGCGGCGCCGATGGCCCCCATCAGCTTTCCCGCGTTGCGCAGGATGTCCCGCCGCTCCGTCAGGGCTTCCTCCTCTCCGGGCTGCAGGTTGGCCCGCTCCAGCTCGTCGATCTGGTAGGTCAGGGTGTCGATCCGCCGGGCCTTCTCAGTATCATCCATTTTCAGGGAGACGATCTGCCGTTTCAGCTCGGAAACCTTACGATAGGAGGTCTGGAACGCCTCCAGCAGGGGCTGTGTCTCCCCAAAGCTGTCCAGGTAGTCCAAATGGCAGGCGGGGTCCAGCAGCTGCTGCCCGTCGTGCTGCCCGTGGATGTTCAGCAGCTGCCGCCCCAGCTCCCGGAGCTGGGCCAGGGTCAGGGGCCGACCGTTCAGGCGGCAGATATTCTTGCCGTCCCCCCGAATCTCCCTGCTCAGCAGGAGGCTGCCGTTCTCGTCCGGCCCCATGCCGTTTGCCCGGAACCAGTCCAGGTCGGGCAGGGCGACGAACTCCGCGCTGACCAGTGCCGACTGTGCCCCGGTGCGGATCAGGTCCCGGGAGGTGCGGCCCCCCAACACCGCGCCGATGGCGTCCACCACAATGGATTTGCCCGCGCCGGTCTCGCCGGTCAGGACGTTGAACCCGCCGTCAAACTGAATCTCGGCCTGCTCAATGACCGCTATATTTTCAATGTGAAGCATCGACAGCATAGCGCTACCTCATCATTTCAGCATCAGACGCAGCTCGCTGCAAAAGCGCTCTGCGGCCTGATTGGTCCGCATAATCAGGATGGCGGTGTCGTCCCCCGCCAGGGTGCCCACCATCCCCTCGATTTTCATACCGTCCAGGGCGGCGGCGGCGGCGTTGGCCAGGCCGGGCATGGATTTCAGCACCACAATGTTCTGGGCCACATCGAAGGAGATGACGCACTCCCGAAAGATATTCTTCAGCCGCACGTCCTGATTGCTGACCCCCTCCGCCGTGGGGAGGACGTAGCAATACCGCCCTGAGGCGGACTGGCCCTTCACCAGATGCAGCTCCCGAATGTCCCTGGAGACGGTGGCCTGGGTACAGCGGATGCCCCGGCGGAGCAGCGCCTGGAGCAGCTGCTCCTGGGTCTCCATCTCCTCCTGGGCGATGAGTTCCAGCAGAATCCGCTGGCGTTCCTCCTTCATACCGTCACCCCTTACACTTTACCCAGTTTTTGGTCCAAAATTTCATAAAAGCTCCGGTCGGTGAGCCGCACCAGCCGCACCGCCTGGTTGGACATCCGCATCTCCACCGTATCGTCGCTGCTGAGCCGGAAGGCCCGGCCACCATCGGCGGAGAGGTAGGCGTTTTTGCGGGCCAGGTGGCTCACCGTCACGCCGATGATGCGCTCTCTCCCCAACACGCAGCAGTGGGCCTTCAAATCGTGGGCGCAGATGGGGGTCACAATGATGTTCTCCGCCGTGGGCTCCACAATGGGCCCCCCTGCCGACATGGAGTAGGCCGTGGAGCCGGTGGGGGTGGCGACGATGACCCCGTCCCCGGAAAAGCCCATCATCCTCACATGGTCCGCCGTGACGGTGACGTCAATTTCCCGGGCAACCGTCCCCTTGGTCACCACCACATCGTTCAGCGCCGTGTCCCGGAAGATGCTGCGGCCGCCCCGGACAACCCGCAAATCCAGCATCATTCGCTTTTCACAGGTGTAGTTCCGCTCCGCCAGCTTGGAGAGCATGGCCAGCTCGCTGCACTCCAGCTCCGCCATAAAGCCAACGCTGCCCATATTCACGCCGAGGATCGGAATGTTGTAGGGCCGCGCCAGCCGGGCCGCATGTAAAATTGTGCCATCCCCACCGAAGCAAATCAGGAGATCCGCCCTGCGGAGTTCAGTATGGATGTCCCTGACGGTCACGTTGGACGGCAGGGCAAGGGTCTCGTCCGGGCGGAAGGGCAGGCAGATGCTGGTCTCCACGCCGGACTCCCTTAAAATTTTGTCGGCGGTCTGCACCGCACGCAATCCCTTGTCCCGGTAGGG
>JAJQET010000077.1 GCA_021201515.1 Clostridiales bacterium
CGGGCAGCGTGTCCATGTCTTTCAGATACCAGAGGAGGAGGCGCTGACGGCCAAAGTCATATTCTTCCGCGCCGCCCCCCTGAAGCACCTGATTCTGATATGCCTCAAAGGGAATCTTGTCCTCCTCATGGCGCAGGACACGGTTCCACAGCTCGTACCCGGGGGAGGATGGATACCGACTCATCCAGCATGGGCAGCGTCGTGGCAACGTCCAGCTCCACGTGATGACTGGTCAGGAAGTCCCGGTAGAAATACTGCCGGTTGTCCTTCCCGCCGTGCAGCAGCGATACAATATCTTTCAGAGTTTCCGTCACGGCCAGCAGCGCCGCGTATTCGTCCAGCGTTTTCTCCCGTTCTCTCGTCTCAATTTGCCGCTGCGCCTGCTCGGCCTGCTGTAGCAGACGGTTGCGCACCACCAGGTAGGGGTTGGGCTCCGTGTCCTTCATCTGGCTCAGTTCGTCCCACTGCTGATAGGTCTGGAGGTACTCCTTCACCTTCATGAAAATGCTCTGCCTCTGCGCCCCCAGCAGGTGTTCCGTTTTCTTGCTGACCGTCAGCGCACTGGTGCCGTCCCAGAGTTTGTCAATATACTGGTTCAACGCCTTTTCATCTATGGTATAGGGCTGGGACTGGGATTTCCAAAACTGTGCGCAGAATTGCATGCCCTCGTCCCTTGCGTCTGTCCGGTCCTCCGCTGCGATTCGAATCAGCTTTTGCATGAAGCCGTCTCTGCCGAACAGCTGCTTCCGCAGTTCATTGAGCCGTGCGTTCCGGGCAGCGGTGGTGTCCAGCCGCATCTCCGCCAGCTCCCGCGTACGCTTCAGAACCTTGTCTTTCTGCTGGCGGATCTCGGCAAGGCTCTTGGTTTTCCCGGACGCCTGCTGTCCAAACCCCTGCCGGAAGTCCCGGATGAAACCGCACAGCTCCCGGAACAGCCCCGGGAGGGCGTCCGCCTCCTGATATAGCCCGCAGCTGCCCAGGGCCTTGCGTATCATATCCTCATTGACGGAATAGAGGATGTTTTCATCTATCCGGTCTGTAAACAGCATCCGCAGCAATGCGCACAGCTCAAAGCGCCGCATCGCCTCCTCCGAACAGCCGGGCACCGCCGCATCATAGACCGTCTGCAATTTTGCAAATCGGTAGTCCTCATTCAGCAGCGGGTCTCCGTAGGCGTAGGCCAGCACGTCATAGACCGGCTGCCACACCTCCGGGGCGCCCCTGGTGAGGGATTTGGCATACAGCAGCGCGCTGGGGGCAGAACCCTTTGCGATTAGCTGCCATACTGTCCCCACCGCCTTCGGGTCCCCGTCCTTCCCGGGGCAGTCAATGCCCTTGAAGATGCCGTTGTTCAGCTCTATTTTGTCCGTTCGTACCGGCAGCTCCGGCAGAGGATTGTGGGTGCGCTCCCTCACCGGAGCGGGCCGCTGTTCCCGCTGTGAAGGTTTCCGGGGTGAAGGAGCCTGTTCCGGTTCCGGTGCTGTCGCTGTCTCCGGTTCCGGTTTTTGCTCCGGTTCCGAGGTCATCCCCGTCTCCGATTCCGGTTCTGCTTCCTGCGCCGGTTCCTTCTCCGGCTCCTGCTTTTGCTGCGCTCTGTAGCTGTCCAGCTTTTGCGCAACAGCCGCATCCAATATCAGTGGATCATTCCTGCTCTCAGACTCCTGTTGAAGGGCCAGGGCACCCTCCATATCTCCGGTTTCCACCAGCGTAAAAATGCGATAGCCGTTCAGCCTCGGCCATTCCCTTCTGGGCAGACAGGCTTTCATCGTATCCAGACAGGCAATGCAGCGCTCCAACAGCCGTGCATCCCCGGACTGGGCATATTGCGTCTGGCACAGCTTGGCGCACATGGTAATATCATTTGCCACCGTTCCCTCTTCCTGCATTCTGGTCTGCGTGTCCATCAGCTGGCTGACGCTGGACAGAATCAACTCCGTGTCCCCCAACCTGCCTGCGAAGGAAACCAGCGTGCGCAGCGATTTCTGATCAGCAGGATAACGATCCTGATATTGCCGGTAGAGCTGGGCGGCCTTCTCCAGCCACTCCATACTCCCGTCCAGTTTATACTGGGCCACCGCAGTTTGCAGGTAGCGATCCAATACCTGGCCGCAAATGGGCGTGTCCAGCAGCTCCGGCAGCTCCTGCAGCGCATTCCAGAACCGACTTTTATCGGCTCCGTTGCCGAGGGTTACTTTGATCTCCTGGAACCGCGCCTCTGGCGTCTGTTCCGTCTGTTTGCTCGTGGCAGGTTGTTTGGCCGCAGAGGGTTGTTCGACCACAATGGGTTGTTTGACTGCGGCGGATTGTTTGGCCGCAGTGGTCTGCTCGACAGCAACGGTTCGCTTGACCGCAGCGGATTTTTCAACGCCGACGGCCCATCCCTGTTCTACCTGAAAGGTGACGGCAATCTCCTGACCGGAGAGGTCGCTGATCATCATCTTTTGGATGCAGCTGCGTAACGGTTCCCTCAGGTCGGCATACCGGAACCGGAAGGTTTCTCCGTCCTGCGTCCGAATCTGGCCTTCCTCGGAGGCCCACATCAGTGCAAAAATAGAACCCTTTATCTGTTCCGGGGTCAGCTTCTCCCGAGCCTCATCCTCCCGCAGCGATACCGGAACCCCACTGCAGGTCTGAATCAGGACGGGAATGGGGTACCTGTCCAGGTCGCGGGTGTGCAGCGATTTCAGATAGCTGCGCAGCGTTGCCGACGGAATCATCGCGAGATTGAAGGTGCAGCTGAACATACCCCATCCAATCTCGCCGGACCCAGTGGCCTGGTCATAGGAGAAAATCTCTCCATTCTGGGTTCCTTCCGGTTCCGGAAGCCCCGCAGGGAATTGCTTCGCCAGCAATTCCGCCTGCTGCTGCAATCCGCCGCTTACAGGCAGCAGAAGGTCGGCCGCCTTGCTGAGCACGCGGATCAGCTCCTTCAGGTACACCGCCTCATCGGGGAAGCGCACCGCCACGACGGGCAGCAGAGACGCATCCCCGATGAGCAGAATCCCCTGAAACAGCATGGAATACAGCTCACTGCGACGTTCATCCTCCCCTAGAAGGGCAAGGACGGTATCGGAAAGGACCCGTTTCTCATATCCGTCCGGCTTCTTTTCCAGAAGCAGGTTTGCCGCTTCATAAAAAAGCCCACTGCGCTCCAGCATCTGGGTGCTGTCTTTCCCGGCGGCGCTTAGCATTTCCGCCGCCAGCCTGGCAGCCTCCAGGTCATTTTCCAGCGCTCGATCCTGTTTGAACAGCTGCCGCATCTGGCGGACAGCATCATCCATCCGCAATTGGTCATGCTGCCTCTGCCCGTAGCACAGCCTGTCAACCACAGGCTGCAGTTTCTTCCGATGCGCTTTATCGGAAACGGCGTTGAGTAATTGATTGAGATTCCCATCCTGCCGGCGGACAGAGCAGGGTTCCTGCCAAAAATCCGGTTTTTCTCCGGATTGCGCATACTGCTGCAGACGCTCCCTCATGGATAAGGGTGATGGCGCCGGGGCAGGAGGCGCAACGACCTGTGTTGGAGCCGGGGCAGTGGCAGGCTTTGTCAACACAAAGAAGGTCCTTAGGTCTTCGTAATCAAGACCTGTCTCGACCCATTCTGACAAGGTTCCGTCTCCGCGAACAGTCTGCCCTTTGATCCATAGTGATGTTCCATCATTTTCAAGGATTTTTCCCTGAATCATGGTGCCATCCTCCATGGTCAGCTTTAGCAACGTATTTTCCTGTAGCTGAGCCAGTTTTCTTGCTTTCATGTTGGATAACGGCATATTTTCTCCTCTTTTCTTGTTTGATTCAGTGTCCTCAGCGGCTTCGCGCCACAGGGCGGCGTACCTGCGGCGGCACTGCCGTTGTTTTCTGCGGGGCAACTTGTTAATTTATTTTAACAAACATGGCTGTATATGTCAAGATTTGCAAAAAAATGTGGCCGCCCTGCCCGGGCGACCTTGTCATTTTTTGCGCTATTCCTTCCAATCCGCACAGTTGTCTGACTCTGTTTGCAGATTCAGCCGCTCCTGCAGGCCCTTTCCAACGGATGCAGCTACCAGACATGAGCTCATTTTCCATACCTGTATTATACCGTACCTGAGGGAATATGGGAATGGTTTTACTGATATTTAGTTGCCAAATTAATGAAAGCTAAGTCGCAAACTTAACAAGACGTTGCGACTCGCTCCGTTACTACCATTAACCCATACGGGACTACCTGCCGTTGGGTTTGACGCTTACGAAAGAGCATGCCCCCGAAAGCAATCTGCTTTCGGGGGCTGCGTCAAGTCATGGCGCTATTTACCAAAACTTTGTAAACAGGTTGGTCAACATCGTGAAGACGCGATTCATCATGTTGGTCAGGAGGGTGGACAGTGCGCCAGAGCCGCCCCATCCGCTCCAACCGGAGCCACCCGCACCCGGCTTCTTTGCGCCACAGACGGTGCAGGCGCCGTTCACATAATGGTGGCCGGTGGCGGGGATGACCTCAGTGTAGCTGTCGCCGCACTCGCAGGTGTAGGTCATGACGCCATCCTCCGTGCAGGTGGCGGCAACGGTCACTTCGGCGGTGTAGCTGTGGGTGTGCTCACCCTCGCCCGGTTCCTCCGCGCCGCATACGGTGCAGACGCCGT
>JAJQET010000228.1 GCA_021201515.1 Clostridiales bacterium
CTTCCGGCTTTGTGCGGCCTCTGCCGTCTGCCAGGCCGTCTATGCCTTTTTCCTCATACTTGTGCACCCAGGAATAGATTTGTTGGTAGGACACTCCATACTGCGCTACAGTGAGTAAATAGTCCTTGCCGTGTTCCAGGCAGAAGGCAACAATCTCTGCCCGCTCCTGCTGGGTGGTTTTCCTTCCTTTGGTCATGTAAAGCGCTCCTTTCGCAGCCTTGCGCTGCTTAGACTCTTTACAGCCATTATAGCACGAAATCCAATCCCGTAGTGTATGATGTCCTAAAATATGATACCGCCGGCTGATTTCTTCCAGACTTCCTTCTTCTGACAGATATGCCTGTACCGCTGCCTGTTTTGTTTCGGCGCTGTATTTCGGTTGCCTTCTTTTTCCCATGATAATTGCCCCCTTAGTGTAGACCCGTTTTTGTTTTTCGACTGTATACTCTATGGGGAGCATATCACCCCGGAGGGAAACCACCTATTTCCTTTCTCAATCCTTATCCAAGGAAATCAACCTCAACCGTCGGGCAAAACCTCTTTCCTCTATCTTTCCTTGCCTAAGGAAAAAGGCCCTCCGACAGCGCCGGAGGGCCTCAGAGCGTGTTTTATTTTAATAGGACTGCGTCATGGCGGTGAGCACAGCCTGCTCATCCGGGTTCAGGCTGTTCTGCTTTTGCAGCCCTTCCACCATGTCCACGTCGTAGACCTTGCCGCCTTCGTGGACGACGATGCGGTTCGTGCCCCCTTCGGCCAGCACGTTCACCGCCCGATAGCCCATCCGGGTGGCGGTGACCCGGTCACGGGCAGAGGGGCTGCCGCCCCGCTGGACGTGGCCCAGTACGGTGACACGGGGGTCCAGACCCAGCTCACTGGAGATCAGCTTGGCCACCTGGTCGCCGGCGCCGCCAACGCTTTCGCTGTCAAAGTCGCCGTTCTCCTTGCGGCGGGCCCCTTCGGCCACCACCACCATAAAGTGGGTGCGTCCGGCCAGGCGGGCGTTGCGGATTTTTTCGGCCACGTGTTCCTCAAAGTCCCAGGGTTCCTCCGGCACCAGCACGGCGGTGGCGCCGGTGGCAATGCCCACATACAGGGCCAGGTTGCCCGCGTGGTGGCCCATCACCTCAATGACGGAGCAGCGCTCGTGGGACTGCATGGTGTCCCGCAGCTTGTCGATGGCCTCGATGGCGGTGTTGGCGGCGGTGTCGTAGCCGATGGAGTAGTGGGAGCAGCCGATGTCGTTGTCAATGGTGGCGGGGATGCCCACCACGGCGATGGGATACTCCTGGCTCAGGGCCAGGGCGCCGCTGAAGGTGCCGTCGCCGCCGATGCACACCAGGCCGTCCAGCCCCAGCAGCTTGCAGGTGCGGTAGGCCAGGGCCCGGCCCTCTTTGGTGCGGAACTCCTCGCTGCGGGCGGTGTAGAGGATGGTGCCGCCCCGGTTGATGATGTGGGCCACGCTGGAGGCGTCCATCCGCTTCACGTCGCCGTTGATGAGGCCGCTGTAGCCCCGGCGGATGCCGACGCATTCGATGCCCCGGTACATGGCGGTGCGCACCACGGCCCGAACGGCTGCGTTCATGCCGGGGGCGTCGCCGCCGGAGGTCAGCACGCCAATGCGTTTCACTTTGTTTTCAAATTGCGGTTTCATATCGGATCCCTCATTTCTGTAAACTGGCCCCGGAGTGTAGCAGCGCCGCAGGTGCCGGGGCGGTTCTGATAGTGGTTACCTGACCTTATTATACCGAATATTTTTTCATTCCGCAACCGTGGAATTGCACAGATTCCTCAGCGTTCCAGCAGCGCCTTCGCGCGATTACACAGCGCCGCGGGTCGGTTCTCCAGCTGCTCCGCCTGGACTTCCCGGAGCAATGCCTCCAGTATCCGTCCGATTTCCGGCCCGGAGGCCCCCAACTCCATCAGTTCCCTGCCGGAAATCTTCAAATCCTGTCGGGACAGGCAGTAGCCCTCCGCCAGCAGCTGCCCCAGCAGGGCCCTGGCCTCCGCCAAATCTCTGGCGTCCGCCTGGGCATAGGCCGGGTTCTTGGCCCGGTCGTCCGCTCGGATGACCTCCATCAGCAGCGCCGCCCGCCGGGGGCCCAGGGCCGCCAGCATTGTGCCCACCGAGGCGCGGCTGACGTGGTGGAGCCGGTCGTGCCAGGCGATCAGCAGCAGCACGTCCTCCTTCGTCCGGTTGTCGCAGCGCAGCCGGGTCAGGGCCTCCTCCGCCAGCTGGGCGCTCCGCTGGGGGTGCTTGTGGAAGTGGCCCACCCCGGCCTCGTCTACCGTGTAGCAATCCGGCTTGCCGCAGTCGTGGAACAGCATGGTCAGCCGCAGCATTGGCTCCGGGCGGACGGCGGCCACGGCGTGGGCGGTATGCTCCCACACATCGTAGCAGTGATGGGGGTTGTTCTGGGGATGGTCAAACATGGGCCGCAGCTCCGGCAGGAACTGGGCCAGCAGCTCCCGGTAGTCCAGCAGCAGGGGCAGCACATGGCCGCCGCACAGGAAACCCTTCAGCTCTGCAAAAATCCGTTCCCTGGCGATGCAGTCCAGCCCCGCCCGCTGCCGGAGCATGGCAGCCCCGGTCTCCGGTTCAATGGCAAAGCCCAGTCTGGCGGCGAACCGCAGCCCCCGGAGGATGCGGAGGGCGTCCTCCCGAAAGCGTTCCTCCGGCCGGCCGACGCAGCGGAGCACGCCCTTGCGCAGATCCTCCTGCCCGCCGAAGGGGTCCACCAGCCCAGTTTGGGGGTTGTAGGCCATGGCGTTGACGGTGAAGTCCCGGCGGGAGAGGTCCTCCTCCAGGGTGGGGACAAAGCGCACCTGGTCCGGGTGCCGGTGGTCGGCATAGCCCCCCTCGGTGCGATAGGTGGTGATTTCATACCCCGCGCCCCGGAACCGCACCAGCACCGTGCCGTGGCGGATGCCCGTCCGGTGAACCGTGCAGTCGGAAAAGCAGGCGATGGTTTCCTCCGGCAGGGCGGAGGTGCAGATGTCCCAGTCGCCGGGGGTCTCGTCCCGCAGGGCGTCCCGGACGCAGCCGCCCACCACGAAGGCTTCGTGGCCCCGGGCCTGGAGCCGCTCCAGCAGGGCGGCGACCTCCGGGGGCAGCCTGATTTCCAACCTGTTCACCTCTTTCTCCGTGGATGGCCTGTTTTGACAGGCGCAATGATTTTTGGGGGTCCCCTGTTGTCAAAGGCGTTTTAAGTACCGCCAAACAGGGACTGGATGGCATCCTTAATGATGTCCACCAAGGAAGTGCTTTCCTCCGGCTCCGGCTCCGGTTCCGGTTCCGGCTCCGCCTGACAGGTGACGGCGCAGCTGTCTACGGCGTCCCCCGCCGTGGCGGTGATGGTGCAGGTGCCCTCCCCCACCCAGGTGAGGACACCGTTTTTCACGGTGGCCACCTTCTCGTTGCTGCTGCTCCAGACCACGCCGCCGCTGTAGTTGGAGGGCAGGGTCTCGGCCGTCAGGGTGACGGAGGTGTTGGCCGCCAGGATGGCCTTATGGTAGTTCAGGGTGACGGAGGTGGCCTCCACCTCGCCGCACTGGATGGTGCATTGGGCGGTCACCTCCCCTGCGGCGGCGGTGATGACTGCCTCCCCCTCTCCAACCCAGGAGACCAGCCCGCCGTACACGATGGCCACGGTTTCATCGCTGCTGCTCCAGGTCACGGTGCCCTGCCAGTGTTCCGGCTCCACCGTGGCGGTGAGCTGCACAGAGCCGTTGCCCGGCAGGGTGTACTCCGTCTCGCTGAGGGAGACGGCGGAGGCCGAGGGGGCCAGAATCGTCAGATAGGCGGTGGTCTGGGCGGTGTTCCCCGCACTGTCCGACACGGAGTACTGCACCAGGTAGGTGCCGGTGCTCTCCGTATCCACCTGGCTGGCGTTCACCTGAACCTGGGACAGCAGGTCGCCCTCCACCGCGTCCACCGCTGTCACGGTGGCGAGGTAGTCGATCTCCTCCGTCAGGTAGACGGAAAAGGAGGTGGCCTTCAGCACAGGGGCGGTGGTGTCCTGAGCCAAAACGGACACCTGGCACTCCGTCTGCCGCCCGTCCTCATCGGTGGCGGTGACGGTGACGGTGTAGGTGTCCGCCGCGGGGAACACGGTGCTTTTTCCGTCCTCGGCCACCTCCCCGCCGGACAGGGTCAGGGTGACGGCGCTGTTGCCGGTGACGGAGCGCACCAGGGAGTAGACCGTCAGGGTCTCCCCGCACTCCACCTCTGCGTCGGTGACGCACTCCAGCACCGGGGGCTGGGAATCCTGATACCAGCCCCAGGCGCAAAAGCCGGCCGCCGCCAGCAGGACCGCGGCAGCCAGCCCCAGAAGCAATAGTTGAACACTGCGCCTCATCGTACTGTCCTCCCTTCTCTCTCTGGTTGGTACGCTGATGCGTTGAGTTGATTATAATGTTGTCAGATTAGGATGCAACTTATCCTGGGTTGAGGAAAATAACGTAATTGTACAGTCAGATGTCCACGACCAAAGGACGATAAAATTGACGCCCGTTCCGCCGTAAGGCATAGGGAGCACAGCGGAAATGCCGCTTGACGGCAGGAACGTGGCGGCAATCCCCGCCAGCCGCCATCGGCGGCAGCTTTGGTGCGTGACAAGTTAC
>JAJQET010000001.1 GCA_021201515.1 Clostridiales bacterium
CTGTGCGCTCCTACTGGAGAATAGGAAGGCAGGCGGTGAACCTCACCGTTCCCACTCCCCGTCCACGTCGGAGGCCCGGCGCTCCAAAGCGCTGATCCGTTCCTCCAGCTGCTGAATCGTCTTGTCCCGGGGGTCCACCACGCTGATCTGGTCCACCTCGTCAGCGTAGCTCACCTTCCGCCCGGCGATGCGGGCGATGCGGGCGGGGACGCCCACGGCGGTGGCCTGAGGGGGCACCTCCCGCAGCACTACGGCATTGGCGGCGATGCGGGCCCCGTCCCCGATTTTGAAGGGGCCCAGCACCTTGGCGCCGGAACCGATCATCACGTTGTTGCCCACGGTGGGGTGGCGCTTGCCGGTGTCCTTGCCGGTGCCCCCCAGGGTCACGCCCTGGTAGAGCAGCACATCGTCCCCCACCTCCGCCGTCTCACCGATGACGATGCCCATACCGTGGTCGATGACGAAGCGGCGGCCAATGGTGGCCCCTGGGTGGATTTCGATGCCCGTCCACAGCCTGGCCCACTGAGAGACAAGCCGGGCCAGGAAGAACAGCCTGTGCCGATAGAGGAAGTGGCTCAGCTTATGATAAATGGTGGCGTGTACGCCGGGATAGAGCAGGAAGATCTCCAGCTTGCTTCTGGCCGCCGGGTCTCTGGCCTGATACGCCCCCAGCAATTCCGATAGATAGTTGAACATGACAGCTCCTTACTGACAGGCAGGGCGGCTGCGCCCTGCCCAGGTTCTGTGACGAACGAATCGCGCACCGCTTCCCAGAGGGGACAGCCGCAAAAAAAACCCCCTGCATTCCCTGCAGGAGGCGCGGCGGCGCGGTTCCACTCCGTTTTATCACTTTCCGGACGGGTAACGGCGTCCAGCCGGGGACATTGCTCCCGCGCTCACGGGCGCACTTCACCCCGCCGCGTCAGGGGGCGGCTTGCAGCCGGTGGCCGCCCCTCTCTGTCTGACGCCGGTCAGCGTTACTCTTCCCGGTCATCGCACTGTTTTCGTTCAGTTCGTCCTATATGGTAGCATTTTTTCCCCTTTCTGTCAACGGCTTCCGGGGGACGGTTTGCAAATTTTTGGCGCGGAGGGGAGATCCCTCGGTTCAGGGTATGCGCTGCGGGGGACGGTGGTTCCTCAAAACCCCTCGCCGGGACGAAAGCCCCGCTCCAGCTGCTGTTTCCAGCACAGGGAGAGAATCTCCTCCACCAGAGGCAGATTTTCCGCCAGATAAGGCCGGGACTTGCCGAATTTCAGGAGATAGTAGGCCAGCACGTCCTCCTCCTTCTCGAAGAGGCTGCCGCCGATGACGCTCATCAGGCTGTGGTACAGGTTGGGTTCCCCGGCCTTCACCAGATCCTGCAGGAACTTCCTCGCCTCCGTGGAGAGGCCCTCCAGGTAGGAGGTGGCAGGGTCCCTGCCCGCGTTTTCCTTCACGAAGTCGGTGAGGCACTTAAACTCCTCCTGAACGGCGGACCGCTGGGCGGCGGTCATGGTTTTCCAGATGCGGTTCAGGGCCTGCCATTCCTTCGTCGCAATGATTTCTTCCTTGCTGAGCATATGCCATCCTCCTGCCGGTCCCGTCCCTGCGGGAATCTCTGGCAGGTATCATAGCACTTTTTCGACGAAATAGCAATCATTTTCCACCGGAAACCGCCTTCCCCTTCAAAATGGCGTCGGCCTGCCGCCAGTTGGGGCAGAAGGCGTCCATATAGCGGTAAAACCGGGGGTTGTGGCCCTCCTCCAGCAGATGGGTCAGCTCGTGATACGCCACCATCTCCAGGCACTCCGGCGGGTACTGGGCCAGGGTCAGGTTCAGGGTGATGCTTTTGGAGGCCGGGTTGCAGCTCCCCCACCGGGAGGACGTCTTCCGCACCTGCCACCGGTTGACGGCCAGGCCGGTGCGCCTCCGGCAGCGCTCCAGCAGCGGGGGAACGGCTGCCTTCATCTGGCGGCGGTACCACGCCTCCACCGCGGCCGCCCGCTGCTCCGCCGTGCTGGGGCCAATCTCCAGCAGCAGCCTGCCGTTTTCTCCGGTGACCCTGCCCCGGCCCTCCTGTGGGGGCCGCACCTCCAGCGTCCACAGCTCCCCCCAGACGGGCAGCCGCTCCCCGGTGACGTAGGCGTGGGGCTGCAGCTCCGGTCTGGCCCGGAGCCGGGCCTGATGGGTGACGATCCACTGGCGTTTGGCCCGGACGAAGGCGGCAATCTCCCGGTCGGTGGTGCGGTTGGGGCAGGTGACGGCCACATGGCCGTCCGGCTTTTTCAGCCGGAGGTACAGGTTTCCGATGGCCTTGCGCTCCACCGTGACGGCGATGCCGTCCACTGTCAGCGTTTTCATGGCATAGGCCCCCTTTTTCGCTGCGCTGCTGTCATGATACCCGGAAACGGGGGCGGAGGCAAGGGAGGGTAACAGCTGCCAGCGGCCAGCCGCTGCCCCTCACCGGCACAGCTCCCCAATGGCCAGGGCGAAGATTTCCCCGCTGGCAATCAGCTCCTCCTCCACAGCGGACTCGTCCGCCCCGTGCATATTGTTCTCCGTGCCGGGGAAGGTGCAGCCGAAGGCCACGCCGTTTTTCAGGTGGTGGACGTAGGTGCCCCCGCCGATGGCGTAGCAGTAGCCCTTCTGCCCGGTGAACCGCTCGTAGCACCGCAGCAGGGTCTGGACAAAGGGGGTGTCCTCCGGGACGCAGTGGGGCGGCAGGAAGGGGGCCCGGACGGTGAAGCCATCCTCCTCCAGGCCGCGGGTCAGGGCCCGCAGCTGCTCCTCCGTCTCGGAAACCGGCACCCGGCAGTCCCAGGTGAAGGAAACCCTGTCCCCCTCCGCGTTCAGGATGTTCAGGCAGATGGTCAGTTCGCCGCTGTCGTCCTCATAGGCGATGCCGGCGGCCCTGCCCTGGTAGTCCCCGTGGGGGAACCGGGCGTGGAGCTTTTTCAGCAGCGCCGTCCCCTCGTCCTCTGCCAGGGGCAGGCGGCACACCAGCGCCAGCAGGGCGGTCAGGGCGTTGTTGCTGTGGGAGGGCATGGAGGCGTGGCCCTGCTCCCCTTCCGCCAGGACGGAGAGGGCGTCCCCCGCCGCCGTCAGGGTGAAGGCCACGCCGGTCTCGGCGGCGACCTCATCGGCCGCGGCCTGCACCGCCTCCGCCGCCAGACCGGAGAGGACGCACCGGGCCTTGCCGGGAATCACGTTGCCCTTCACCCCGGCGTGGAAGGAGACCAGATTGCCCCCCAGAGGCGCGGACAGGGTTTTCTCCCCGCTGCCGGAGAAGTGGCCCTTCTCCACATTGATGACGGGATAGGAGGCGTCGGGGGAGAAGCTCATGGGGGCCTCCGGCTCGCTGGCGTAGTAATGGGCGATGTCGCCGGAGCCGCACTCCTCATCGGTGCCCAGAATCAGGCGGCAGTTCTTTGTCACCGGCATCCCCAGGTCACGGACGCAGCGCATGGCGTAGAGGGCGGCCAGGGCGGGGCCCTTGTCGTCCGCCGTCCCCCGGCCGTACAGCCTGCCGTCCAGCCGCTTCATGGCAAACGGCTCCGTCACCGTCCACCCTTCCCCGGCGGGCACCACATCCAGGTGGGCCAGCACGTCCAGGTGCCGGGGGCCGTCGTTCAGGTCCACCAGCCCCACATAGTTGTCATAGCTCTCGGCCCGGAAGCCGTAGCCTCTGGCCATGTCCAGGGCACAGTCCAGGGCCTTCAGCGGCCCCGCCCCGAAGGGGGCGCCGGGCCGGGCCTCCCCCCGGTCGCTGGGGATGGCCACCAGCGTGGCCAGGTCGTCCAGGTATTCCTGGCGGTGGGCCTCAAACCAGGCCCGAATCTCTGCTTCGTACATGGATAATCCTCCTGTTTTATGATTACGGGCAGCGGGACGCCGCCCCTGGGTTGTAGCGTCAGGGACTATTATAGCACGATTCCGGCGGGATGAAAAGCGGGATGAGCCAACTTCGGCGGCGGTAAAATGACACGGGCCGGCCTGATGGCCGGCCCGTGGGGGAGTGACAGAGGGAGGCGGCGTTACCCGCCGGAACGGTTCCCTAAGATGTGCTGTAAAGCTCGCCGTTTAAATAGACCGTTTTGGTCAGCCGGTTGCCGTCCTCATCGTAGGTGTATTGATATTCATACACGTCTCCGGTGGAGCCGTCGCTCTTATAATAGGTGTGCGTCTCTGTCAGGCAATTTTCCGCTTCGTCATAGGTGTATTCGTATACTTTGTAAATGGAACCGTCGCTGTTATAATTGGTGCGTGTCTCCGTCAGGCAGTTTCCCGTTTCGTCATAGGTGTATTCGTCCACTTCATCAACGGAACCGCTTTTTCTATAATAGGTATCCGTCTCCGTCAGGCAGTTTCCGCCTTCGTCATAGGTGTATTCGTATACGCTGTAAAGCTCACCGTTTTCGTAGATCGTTTCGGTCAGCCGGTTGCCGTCCTCATCGTAGGTGTGTTGATATTCCCATACTTCATCAACGGAGCCATCGCTGTTATAATAGGTGTCCGTCTCCGTCAGGCAGTTTCCCCCTTCGTCATAGGTGTTATCTAATACAGATAGCATAGCCCACGAGAACTAAGAATCTGTGTAAGTCAGAGTAAGGCTTGA
>JAJQET010000250.1 GCA_021201515.1 Clostridiales bacterium
AACCTTCGCCACAAGCTATGGGACGACCGTTACCGTGGAGGGCGGCGACTATGGCTGGTGGATGAATCAGTCCTCCGAGGTGGAGGGGCTGACCCAGCAGATTCTCAACCAGGAGAGCGGCGTCCGGGAGCCGGTGTGGAACGGCACAGCGGCTGTGCTGGGCGTGGGCGCGGACGGTGATTACGGCGATACTTATGTGGAGATCAACCTGACCGCCCAGCACCTCTACTATTATAAGAACGGTGCGCTGGTGGTGGAGTCCGACTTTGTCTCCGGCAAGAACGACGCCACCCCCACGGGCACCTACGGGATTCAGTACTGCGAGCGGTACGCCACCCTGAACGGGGAGAATTACTCCTCCCCCGTCAGCTACTGGATGCCCTTCTACGACGGGGTGGGCCTCCACGACGCATCCTGGCGCACCAGCTTCGGCGGCACGATTTACAAGACCAACGGCTCCCACGGCTGCATCAACCTGCCCATCAAAGTGGCAAAACAGCTTTACG
The DNA here is from genome assembly GCA_021201515.1 of Clostridiales bacterium. Taxonomy (GTDB): domain Bacteria; phylum Bacillota; class Clostridia; order Oscillospirales; family Oscillospiraceae; genus Onthomonas. The sequence goes on from JAJQET010000250.1 coordinate 507, forward strand.
AGAACATGAGCGCCGGTACTGCGGTGATTGTCTACAAGCTCAGCGGCACGGAGAGCAGCACCACCACCAGCCAGAGCAATGAGGACATTGCCTCCGGCCTTGTGAACGCCCTGGAGGTGATTACGGCGCAGGGGGAGATCACCTCCGGCAATTACTATAAGATGTCCAAATGGATTCAGTGGGCGGAGGCCGCCTATGCCGACCTCAGCAGCAGCGCCAGAGCCCTGGTCAGCAACTACGACCTGCTGGAGGAGGCTGTCGCCGCACTGGCGGAGTACGACAGCACACATTGAGCGGGAAATACAGCCGGGAGGGGGAACCGGCAGCAAACCATACCAAACCCTTTGGGAGGGATACCTATGTTGACCCCGGAACTGGACAGCACCAGCCCGCAGCCCTTATACGAGCAGCTCTACTACTACCTGCGGGGGGAAATTGAACACGGCGCCCTGGCCCCAGGGGAAAAGCTCCCCTCCAAGCGGAACCTGGCCAGCAGCGCCAAGCTCAGCGTGATGACGGTGGAACGGGCCTACAGTCAGCTGACGGCGGAGGGCTACCTCCGCAGTGAGGACCGCCGGGGCTTTTTTGTGGAGCAGGTCGTTGCCCCCGGCCCGGCCTTGCCCGCCGAACCGACGCCGAAGGCGGCGCCCCCGGCGGCCCCCGCTCCGCAGTACCGATACGACTTTGCCACCAACGTGGTGGACGCGGAGGCGTTCCCCTTCTCCACCTGGGCGAAGCTGACCCGCGAGGTGCTGTCCAGCTGGGACAGCGCCCTCCTCTCCGCCGCAGACCCTCAGGGGGTGCCGGAGCTGCGGGAGGCCATTGTTCGCCACCTGTATGAGTTCCGTGGCATCCGGGTCCGGCCCTCCCAAATCGTGGTGGGGGCCGGGTCGGAAATGCTGCTGTCCCTGCTGGTGCAGCTGCTGGGCCGGGAGCAGGGCTACGCCGTGGAGGACCCCGGCTACCGAAAAACGGCGCAGATTCTGCGAAAAAACGGCGCGCCGGTGTTTCCCATCCCCATGGACGAGGGGGGCATCGATGTGGGGCGGCTGGAGGACTCCGCCGCCAGCGTGGTTCACGTGACCCCCTCCCACCACTATCCCCTGGGCATTATCATGCCCATCAGCCGGCGCTACGCCCTGCTGCACTGGGCGGAGTCCGCCCCGGAGCGCTACATCATTGAGGACGATTACGACAGTGAGTACCGCTTCACCGGCAGGCCCATCCCCGCCCTCCAGGGGCTGGACCGGGCGGGGCGGGTGATCTATCTGAACACCTTCACCAAGAGCCTCTCCCCCTCCATGCGTATCAGCTACATGGTGCTGCCTCCCCTTCTGGCGGAGCGGTACCGGAAGGAGCTGTACTTTTACTCCTCCACCGTCCCCTCCTTCGAGCAGTACAGCCTGGCCCTGTTCATGCAGCGCGGACACCTGGAGCGGCATATCTGGCGCACCCGGAAGCGGTACCGGCTCCGCCGGGACGCGCTGATCACCGCCGTCAAAGAGACCGGCCTGACCGCCTATAGCCGGCTCAGCGGCGCAGACGCCGGCCTTCATCTGCTGCTGACCGTCCAGAACGGCAGGCGGGAATCCGACCTCATCGCCGCCGCCGCAGAGGCCGGGGTCCGCATTGCTCCGGTGTCCGCCTGCTATGACGGGCCGGTGCCTGGGACCTATCTCCCCACCTTCATCCTGGGCTACGCCAGGATGGATGAGGAACATCTGACCGCTGCCTGCCGCCTCCTCCAGGAGGGCTGGCAGGCCCTGCCCTGCGCTCCGCCTGCCGGAAAAAATCCTGCCGGGAGGGCTGTAAGCCGGATTTTTTTGCGCGGAGCGGGGCTGTCTTTTCCGTTACATTTTGTTACACTTTTGTAGCCTTTTATCCCCGCTCACTCCGGCTTTTGGAACTATTTTCGGCATCTTTTGGGACGACAAAATTATTTTTTCACTTTTTTGTTGAGAAAATATTGACTTTTGACGGGTTTTAAGCTATAATATCCCATGTTAGCAGTTTGTCATCGCCGGTTACAATTCGTTACCAGCCATCAAAATGTGAACCATGGAGGCCCGTATGACGCATAAAATCTTACACCCCGCCCGTGTGCTTAAGATGCTGATGATTCTCGCCGTGTGCCTGTCCTTTTTGCTCCTGTGCAATCACTCCGCAAAGGCGAAAACCGTCTATGAAATCTCCGATGAAGCGTCCACCGTCACGGTGGAAACCTATACCGACAGCGTGGACGAGGTGCTGACCGAGGCCGGCGTAGACCTCTCCGCCACCGACTTTGTGGAGGCCGATGCCACGGAGAATACGGTGCAGCTGTCCATCACCCACGCACAGTATGCCACCGTCGTCTGCGACGGGGCCACCGTCACCGCCCAGATCTCCGACGGGGACACGGTTGCCACACTGCTGGAAAAGCTGAACATCACCTTGGGGGAGGACGACATCATCTCCCATGACCCCTCCTCCGCCGTTTCCGCCGGGGACACCGTCACCATTCACCGTGTCACCGTCACCTATTATACCGAGGAAGTTACCACCCCCTATGACAGCACCACCATCTGCGACTCCACCCTGGCCCGTGGCACCACCACCGTGCTTCAGGCGGGCGTTGACGGCAGAACGGTTTACACCTATGAGCAGAAGTCCATCGACGGCGGCGAACCTGTGACCACCCTGGTCCAGACGGATACATATGATATGCAGTCGGAGATTGTTGCTTACGGTACCCGGGTCCACTTCCAGGCGCCCACCGGCCTGAGCCAGTCCACCAACTACATCACCAATATTGACGACCAGACCAACACCATCACCCTGGCCTCCGGCGCCACCTATCACCTGTCCAAAACCGTCACCTGCTCCTGCACCGCCTACACCGCCAGCGCCGGGGCCAAAACCGCCTCCGGCCGGACCGCTCAGGTGGGCGTGGTGGCGGTAGACACCTCCGTATTCCCCATGGGGACGAAGCTGCTGATTCAGTCCAGCGACGGCTCCTTCCTCTACGGCGTGGCCGTGGCAGGGGATACCGGCTCCGCCGTGAAGGGCTACACCATTGACCTGTACTTCAACACCCTCAGCGAGTGCTACTCCTTCGGCCGCCGCACCTGCACCGTCTATGTGCTGAGCTGACAGCGTTCAGAAAATCCAAAAAGCACCTGTGTGTTCTCCATGCAGGTGCTTTTCTTTTGCCCGCTTTTCTGCTATACTACCGGGAGAACAGGAGTGACCCACATGAATTTATGCGACATCCATGAAATCAAACCGCTGCTGGCCCGCCACGGCTTCCACTTTTCCAAGTCCATGGGGCAAAACTTCCTCATCGACCCCGCCGTACCCCAGGCCATTGCGGCGGCCTCCGGCGCGGACGACACCACCGGTGTGCTGGAGATCGGCCCCGGCATCGGCGCCCTCACCGTCCAGCTGGCCCGCCGTGGGGCGAAGGTGGTGGCGGTGGAGCTGGATGCCGCCCTCCTCCCCGTTCTGGCGGAGACCCTGGCGGACTGCCCCAATGTGGAGGTCGTCCCCGGCGACATCATGAAGCTGGATTTACAGGCCTTGGCGGAGGAATACTTCGGCGGCCTGACCCCCATCGTCTGCGCCAACCTGCCCTATAACATCACCACGCCGGTGCTGACCCGGCTGCTGGAGTCCGGGCTGTTCGCCTCCGTCACCGTGATGATTCAGCGGGAGGTGGCCCGCCGCATCTGCGCCGCCCCCGGCAGCGGGGACTATGGGGCCTTCACCCTGCTGTGCCAGTACCATGCGGACTGCCTGCCGCTGTTTGAGGTGGAGCCGGAGTGCTTCCTGCCTGCGCCGAAGGTGACCTCTCAGGTGGTGCGGATGACCCGGCTGGAGAAACCCCCTGTGGCCGTGACGGACGAGGGACTGCTCTTTCAGGTGATCCGGGCCTCCTTCGCCCAGCGGCGGAAGAAGCTCCTGAACGGCCTCTCCTCCGCATTCCGGAACCGGGTCCCCAGGGAGGAGCTCGCGGACATCCTCCGCTCCTGCGGCCTTGGGGAGACCGTGCGGGGGGAGGAGCTGAGC
>JAJQET010000341.1 GCA_021201515.1 Clostridiales bacterium
GGGGAGAGCTGACTGCACAGACAAAGACGAGTGCGATCAGTTTTACAGCGAAATAGTTAGGTACCTTGTAATTATAAGATGGTTGTATTTATAAGTAAATCAAAAATGCACAAAATTTGAAAAAAATCAAAATTCGAGTACCATTTTTGGAAAAGCGTGCTATAATAAACTCGGAGTTCCAAAGGAAGTACAGTATCATTTGCGCAACGCTCCGCACTGCGCAAAAAACCAGAGTAAAGGAAGTGAAAAAAGATATGAGCATTGCGGAAAGGATCATGGAGGAATTGAACTGCGAGACCGTCTTTTCCATTGGTGGGATCGACATTCTGGAGTCCACCGTGGTGACGTGGATCATCATGGCGGTGCTGCTGCTGGGCAGCTTCCTGCTGACCCGCAACCTGAAGGTGCAGAACATCAGCAAGCGTCAGGCGGCGGTGGAGTTCTGCGTCACCAAGCTGGAGGACATCGTCACCGACATGGTGGGGGGAGAAAGGCCGCAGCTATACGCCCTATCTCATGACGGTGCTGCTGTACATCGGCTTTGCCAACCTCATCGGCATTTTCGGCTTCAAGCCGCCGACGAAGGATTTGAACGTCACCATCGCCCTGGCGGCCATGAGCATTGTCCTGGTGCAGGTGGCCTCCATCCGGGCCAGAGGCGCCAAAGGCTGGCTGCACAGCTTCATTGAGCCGGTGCCGGTGGTGGTTCCGTTCAACATTCTGGATCTGATCACCCGCCCCCTGTCGCTGTGCATGCGTCTCTTCGGCAACGTGCTGGGCGCGTTCGTCATCATGAAGCTGATCGAGGCGGTGGTGCCGGCGGTATTCCCCATGATCGCCAGCCTGTATTTCGATATCTTCGACGGTATCCTTCAGGCGTATGTCTTTGTGTTCCTGACCATCATTTACATCAAGGAAGCCATCGAGTGAACCGGTGCGGGCAGCGTGCTGTCCCATGCCTGCGGCCGGAGACCAAACCAGGGGCAAATCAAACAGAACAGAAGGCGCATCTATGGAAGCTTTCATTACCTTTATGGAAACCATTCTGGATGACGTGGCGGAGCTTGCCATCATCCTGTTTGAGATCGTCGGCGTCATTATCATTATCATTTCCGGGGCCCAGGGCGTTTACAACTATGTGCGCCGGAACCCCAGAACGGTCCTGAAGCTGGCCCAGGGGTTTGCCACCGGGCTGGAGTTCAAGCTGGGCAGCGAGATCCTCCGCACAGTGGTCGTGCGGGAGTGGACGGAGATTCTGACCGTGGCCGGGATCATCGCCCTCCGGGCGGCCCTGACCTTCCTGATCCACTGGGAGATCAAGGAGGAGCGGGAGGAGGCCAACGTAGGCAGCTAGGCGGCCGTTCCCTTATCAGGAGCAAATCGAAACAAACGTAACCATTCCAATCCTATCGTTTAAATTTTGAAAGGAGTTTTCTACTATGCTCGCAATTGGTGCAGCAATCGCTGTTTTGTGTGGTGCAGGCGCAGGGCTCAGCATCGGTATCGCAACCTCTCACGCTGTGGACGCTGTGGCCCGTCAGCCTGAGGCCAGCAGTAAGATTATGACGCTGCTGATTATCGGATGCGCGCTGGCAGAGGCAACCGCCATCTATGGCTTCGTCATCGCCCTGCTCTGCGTCCTCCAACTGTGATCGGAAGGCGGGGACCATTGTGCTTGAGGTCAACCATAATTTAATCTTTACCGTTATCAACCTGCTGGTGCTGTTCATCGGCCTGCGGTTCACCCTGTTCAAGCCGGTGCAGAAGATTTTGCAGCAGCGGCAGGAGATGGTGGAACGGAACCTGGCCGACGCGGAGAAGGCCAAGTCCAGCGCAGAGGCCCTGGAGCGGGCCCGCCTGGAGGAGCAGCAGAACGTGGCCATCGAGCGGGCCAAGACCATGGCCACCGCCCAGCAGCGGGCCACGGAGGAGTATGAGCGCATCCTCAGCGACGCCCGGGAAAAGGCGGACAGCATCGTGAAGGAAGCGGAGCAGGACGCCCGGCAGGAGCGGGACGCCATGCTGCGCCAGGCCCAGACGGAGCTGACCGCGCTTGTCATGGACACCGCCGCCAGGGCGGTGGTTGGCGCTGGCCCGGAGGGGGACAGCGCCCTCTATGACCAGTTTTTGCAGAAGGCGGGGGAGTTAGATGGCGCAGAAAACCGCTGAAACGGGCAGGCTGTGCCCCGTCACCCTGACCTATGTGACCAAACCCACCGAGGCCCAGTTGGCGGGCATCCGGGCCTTCGCCCAGCGGCGCTGCCCCCAGGGGGAGATCGACCTGACCCTGAAGGAGGACCCCTCCCTGGGTTCCGGCTTCCTGCTGACGGTGGGGGACGAGGAGTTTGACTGGTCCACCCAGGGGCGGCTGAAGCAGCTCCGGGAAAAGCTGGAGACGGCCTATGTTCCCAACAACGACAACCTGATCTCCATCCTGAAAGCGGAGCTGGAGCAGTTCGACCTGACGGCGCAGTACACCGAGGTGGGCACCGTCAAGACCGTGGGGGACGGCATCGCCACCATCAGCGGCATCGACCATGCCGCCTATGGGGAGATCATCCTCTTTGACACCGGCACCAAGGGTATGGTGCAGGAGATTCGCCGGGAGGAGATCGGCGCGATCCTCTTCGGCAACGACCTGAACATCCACGAGGGCAGCCGGGTGGCCCGGACGGGCAAAAACGCAGGCGTCCCCGTGGGCTGGGGCTTTCTGGGCCGGGTGGTGAACGCCCTGGGCGCCCCCATCGACGGGGGCGGGGATATCCACGCGGACGGCTACTATCCCGTGGAATCCCCTGCGCCGGGCATTGTGGAGCGGCAGAGCGTGAACCGCCCTCTGGAGACGGGCATTTTAGCCATCGACTCCATGTTTCCCATCGGCCGGGGCCAGCGTGAGCTGATCATCGGCGATAGGCAGACCGGCAAGACCTCTCTGGCCCTGGACACCATCCTGAACCAGAAGGATAAGAACGTCATCTGCATCTATGTGGCCATCGGGCAGAAGTCCTCCACCATCGCCCGGATTGTGGACATTCTGCGGAGGAACGACGCCCTGTCCTACTCCATCGTGGTGGCGGCCACCGCCAGCGACTCCGCCCCCCTGCAATACATCGCCCCCTATGCGGGCACCGCCATGGGCGAGTATTTTATGCACAGCGGACGGGACGTGCTGATGGTCTATGACGACCTGAGCAAGCACGCGGTGGCCTACCGCACCCTGTCGCTGCTGCTGGAGCGCTCCCCCGGACGGGAGGCCTATCCCGGCGACGTGTTTTACCTCCACTCCCGGCTGCTGGAGCGCAGCGCCCAGATGTCGGAGGCCAACGGCGGCGGCTCCATCACCGCCCTGCCCATCATCGAGACCCAGGCGGGGGACGTGTCTGCCTATATCCCCACCAATGTGATTTCCATCACCGACGGGCAGATTTTTCTGGAGTCCGACCTGTTCTTCGCGGGGCAGCGGCCTGCCGTCAACGTGGGCCTCTCCGTGTCCCGTGTGGGCGGTGCGGCCCAGACCAAAGCCATGAAAACGGCCACCGGCTCCATCCGCATTGACCTGGCCCAGTACCGGGAGATGGAGATCTTCACCCAGTTCTCCTCCGACCTGGACGACACCACCAAACGGCAGCTGGTGTACGGCGAAGGGCTGATGGAGCTGTTAAAGCAGCCCCTGTCCCATCCCCTGACCATGACCGACCAGGTCATCACTTTGGTGGCCGCCCTGGGTCAGGCCTTCCTGCCGGTGCCGCTGAAGGAGATTAAGCAGACCCAAGCCCGGCTGCTGGACTGGTTCCGCACTCAGCACGGGGAGATTCAGCGGGAGCTGGAGCGCAGCGGGGCGCTGTCCCCCACCCTGCGGCAGCAGATTCTTAACCTGGTGCAGGAGTTCTTCCGGAGCCAGGCCAACCCCCAGGCGTAAGCGGAGGAATCCTATGGCAAACGCAAGGGAAATTAAGTCCCGCATCAAAAGCGTGCAGGACACGAAAAAAATCACCACCGCCATGTACCTGATCGCCTCCACACGGCTGCGCAAGGCGAAGCAGAGCCTGGACGATACCCGGCCCTACTTCAACACCCTGCAAACCGCCCTGTCCCGGCTGATTCGGCATATGCCGGAGGTGGAGAGCATTTATCTGGGCACCGGCAACCATAACGACGACGGCGTGATGCGCCGGGGCTACCTGGTCATCACCGCCGACAAGGGGCTGGCGGGGGCCTACAATAACAACATCCAGAAAGAGGTGCTCCGGCAGATCAGGGCCATGGCCGGGCCCTGGGAGCTGTATGTGGTGGGCGAGTGCGGACGGCAGTTCTTCCAGCATCACGGCTACAAAATCGAGGAGACCTTCCACTACACCGCCCAGAACCCCACCATCGACCGGGCCAGGCATATTGCCGCCGTCTTGCTGGAGCGGTACAGAACCGGCGCACTGGATGAGATCTACATCGCCTATAAGGACATGGAAAACAGCGTCACCGCCACCCCCCGGTTCTTCAAGCTGGCCCCTCTGTAGAAGGGTTACTTACGCCAC
>JAJQET010000330.1 GCA_021201515.1 Clostridiales bacterium
GTCCACGCCCTCCTGGAGCAGGTCGTCCCAGTCCTGGATGTCCTTCTCGTTCCCGGCCCGCACCAGAAAGACGATAGTGGAGGTGTAGGGGGCGCTGTTGTTCTCAAACTCGTCCATCCAGCCCTCGTCGATCATGCCCTCTTCTTCAATCAGGGTGATGTCGTGGGCCAGCGCCAGGGTCACTACGTCGGCCTCGTTGCCTTCGATAACGGAGCGGGCCTGGGAGCCGGAACCGCCATGGGACTGGGTGATTTCCACCGTCACGCCGTAGGTCTCCTCATAGTAGGCGGCAAACAGCTCATTGTATGCCTCGTAAAACTCTCTGGTGGGGTCATAGGACACGTTCAGCAGCTCGATTACCTCGCTGTCCCCGTCCTCCGAGGCTTCGCCGGAGGAGGAGCCGCAGCCGGTCAGAACACCGGCCAGCAGGCATATACACAGGCCCAGGGCGGTCATCTTTAAGATTTTTTGGGGGTTCATCAGATTGCGCTTCATGGTATGCTCCTTTCAGTCAAACGTTTGCGTTACAAATATCAGGTTCGATTTGGGAAATCACCGGGTATTTCCAAGTTTCACCTGCTTGTACCAATCAATTTACACCGGCGGAACCCGCCTGTCAATCCAAAATTACGCAAACGTTTGCGCTAAGGGCTTGCAATCCGTCCGATCATCCGTTACAATGGATTTATACTGTTGTGAGAGGTGGCGCATACCATGTCGCTGAAAGAAATTGCCGAACGGGTCGGAACCTCCGTCTCCACCGTGTCCCGGGTCCTGAATAGCGCCTCGCCCAAATGCGCCTCGCAGGAGCTGCAGGAGCGCATCTGGACGGCGGCCCACGAGCTGGGCTACCGCCCCAACGAGGCGGCCCGTGCGCTGCGGAGCAGCGGAGCCGGAACGGACACGGAGACGCCTCTGCGGATCTCCGTGCTGATGGCGCGGTTCCGGGATGTGGAGTCGGACCCGTTTTTCGCGGACCTGCTGCACTGCCTGAAAACAGAGCTGTACGCCCAGGGGGCCCTGCTGCATCGCGTCGTCTACGCCGAGGACGAGCCTGAGGCGGAGGAGACCGGCTCCGACGGCGTAATCGTATTGGGCCGCTGCTCCCAGTCCCTGCTGGAGCGGCTTCAGGCCAGGAACAGGAATATTGTGGGCATCTGGCGCAACACCATGGAGTTTCAGGTGGATGAGGTGGTCTGCGACGGCAAGAAGGCGGCGGAGTTGGCGGTGGAGTATTTGCTCGAACTGGGCCACCGCAGCATCGCCTACATTGGGGACTGCTCCTTTGAAAGCCGCTATGTGGGCTATACCGGCACCCTGATCCGCCACGACATCCCCATCAACTACCGTCTGATCAAATCCACCGACCAGACCTTTGCCCAGGGCAGGCGGGCGATTCTGGAACTTTTGGAAGGGGAGAGCGCCTTTTCCGCCGTATTCTGTGCCAACGACATCACCGCCGTCAGCGTGCTCCAAACGCTGAATGAGGAGAAGCGGCGCATGAAACGCCCAATCTCGGTGATTTCCATCGACGACATCGAAGGGCTGTGGGACCAGACCCCGGCCCTGACCACCGTTCACATCCCCCGGCAGGAGATGGCCCACATGGCGGTGCAGACGATGCTGGACCTCATCCGCCGGGGCCATCAGGAGGCGGTGCGCATCGAATTTCCCTGCAAAATCATCCGCCGGGAGAGCTGCTTTCCGCGCTGAATCAAACAGAAAAACTCCGTCCCCCTTTACAAGGGGACGGAGCTTTTTTGTGTGTAGGAACAATGCCGTATGGGCAGGGACAGCAGGGGACAGGACAGGGGAGGCGCAGGTCATCCCCCATAGTAGTAGAAGCTCTGCACCTCGGAGGTTTCCACCAGGATGGAATTTTGGTTCAGAACCTCCAGCACCTCATCCATGATGGCAATCAAATCCTCCTCCTGCACGTCCGTAAAGCTGTAGACGAGGGTTTGCTCTTCCGTCAATACGCCAAGCTCATCCACCCAGCCGCCGTTAGCTTCCATCACGGTGTAGCCTTCCACATAGCCGGAGCAGATTTCGTTGACCAGCGCCTTTGCGTCCTCCAGCGCAATCAGCTGCGTATAGGTATCCTTATCGTTCGTGCCGATGTAAATCGTGTAGCAGGTGGTCTGCTCACTTTCGGCAAAAACGGCGTCGGACGCCTCCGCATCAGAAGTTTGGGCGAGGTAGACAATGACGCCGTCTGTGGCGCATAGGTTCAGCACCAGCAAAATCAGGATGACCCAGGTCAGCGGTTTTGTCTTTTTCATTGCCTGTGCCATCGCAGTTATCTGCGCATCTTAACGGCGTAGACGATGCCCAGGCCGCCGGCAAACGCCAGGGCCATCCAGAGCCACAGCTCCGTGTTGTCAGCCGTCTGGGCAGAGGTGACAGAGGTGCTGTCCTCGGTGTCCGCTTCGCTGCCCGATTCAGAGGTGGTCTCGGAGCTGGTGGTGCCCGTTTCGCTGTCTGCCTCAGAGGTCGTTTCAGAGCTGTCCGCCGAACCCGTTTCGCTGTCCGCTTCCGGCTCCGCATCCGAGCTGCCGGAACCGTCGGCGTCGCCGCCGGTTTCACTGCTGCCGGTGGCCGGAATCACTTCCGTTTTCGTCTCGCCGCAGACGGTGCAGGTATAGGTCATCACGCCGTCCTCTGTGTCGGTGGCCTCCGTGGTGACGGTGCCCTCGTCCCAGATATGGCTGCAAATGTTGGTGATTCTGCCGGAGCCGGTGATGCTCTCATAGTTGAGGAGGTATCCCGTATAGGCGTAAAGGGGGCTGTTGACGGTGGAGATATTCCCGTAGCCGTTCCCGTCCGAATCGGTGAACGCCTCGGCATAGGCGGCCAGGGCCATGTAATCCTCCACGATATAGTCCCGAATCAGTTCCACATCGGAGAACATATCGAAGCCGCCGCCGCAGTTCCGCAGCGTATAATTGGTTCCGGCCACGGAGTAGGTTGCATTCACATCCAAATCCTCGTACTCGCCGGTTTCCTTATTGTACACCTTGACGTTTTTCACGCGATACTCACCGGTGGGGCCGCCGATCCAGGTTTCGTTTTCATCCTCCTGAACCGTGCTTTCCACCGCCAGGTCGATCTCATAGCTCAACCCAGCCACGTGGAGGAAGCCGCCGGCCTCGCCCACCGTGATGTATCTTGCGCCAAACTCCAGCGCGTCCAGGATGGCCTGTCCGCTGACCTCCACAACGCACAGGACGTTGCCGAAGGGGTTGACGGTTTTGCAGGTGAGATAGGTCCAGTCTCCGGCCTCTACGGAGTCACGGATGCCGCCGCCATTCATAATGGCGATGTCGCACCCGACACCGTCCGCCTCATTGATGTACCAATAGTAGGCGTCGGCGTTGAAGTCGCCCAGGTTGGTTTCACCCTTACGGACAAGGCGGTTGCCGTCCGCGTCATTCACCGTGAACTCGATGTCGGTTTCCGCGATTTTTTCGCCCAGAAGCTCATCGACCTCATTGATCCAGTCCTCCTCGATGGCCTGAACCTCGGCGTTGGGGGTGACGTCCGCCAGGTCCTCCGCCGTCAGCAGCTGGGTGGAAATGACGCCGTCAGCGCTGATCGTCATCTCGCCCAGGGCGCTGAAATAGCAGCCCGTCTGGGTCAGCAGCACCTCGTTGCCGTCCAGGTCTGTGACGTACTCCGCCTCCATGGTGGTGTGAGAGTGGCCGTCAATGAAGGCGTCCAAGCCGGTGGTGTTTGCGATGACCTCCTCCGAAGTCCACGGCACGGAGCTGGGGTCTACCCCCAGGTGGCCCAGTGCGATGACGTAGTCCGCCTCCTCGGAGGCCGCGTCAATGGCCGCCTGCACATAGGCATACAGGGCAGACCCGTCTGTGCCGCCGGCAATGCCATAGATAAAGTTGCCGTCGTCGTCCTGGAAATATTTCGGGGTGGATTTGCTGAGGGATTCCGGCGTGGTGATGCCCACCAGGGCGATGCGCACCCCGTTCACCTCAAAGACCTCATAGCTATCCAGCACAGTTTCACCCACTTCGCCGTCCTCTACGTGGTAGAAATTGCAGGAAACATAGGGGAAGTCCGCCCACTCGATGGCGTTGAGGGCGCCCTCCATGCCGTAGTCGAACTCGTGGTTGCCCAGGGTGGCCAGGTCATACCCCGCGGCGTTCATGATCTCGATGATGGTTTCGCCGTTGTCCATACCGCCGTAGGCGGTTCCCTGAAGGTGGTCGCCGGCGTCAACCAGCAGCACGTTCTCCAGCGTGTCCCGATACCCGGCCACCAGGGAATAGGTCAGGTCGCCGTCAATATAGGTGTGGATGTCGTTGGTGTAGAGAATCGTCACAGACGATTCGGATGTGTCCTCCTACGCCTCCACTTCTGTGGCCCATGCCGTAACAGAGAGGGAGAAGCACAGAATGACTGCCATACAGAGCGCGGTAATTCTTTTCACGTTTCAGGACTCCTTTCATATTTGGTTGCGCTTCCCGTGATGAACGACCCGCAAAACTGTCGCAGATGGCGCTGATGGACAG
>JAJQET010000045.1 GCA_021201515.1 Clostridiales bacterium
CCGGTACCATCGGCGGCGTGGTGCTGGGCGTGTTCCTGCTCCGTATTATCTTCGTTGGGCTGAACTTCCTGTCCGTCTCCGGCAATATGCAGTATATCATCAAGGGCGCCATCATCCTGCTGGCCTGCTCCATTGATATGCGGAAGTACCTGACCCGGAAATAATCATGAGCGAGCAACTCCCCCGGGACGAGGAACGGGAATCCTCACCCTCCCAGCGGCGGTACGGCCTGTTCGGCGTGTCCGCCTATCCGAAAAAGAGCGGCATGGACGGGGACCAGCAAAAGAGCATGGGCCGCTGGAGCAGCGCCCTTGTGGCGCTGCTGGCGGCGGCGGTGGTGCTTCTGCTCATCGTTGGCGCAGGAAACTCCAGCGGCCTGACCGTCACCTTTGACAGCCAGGGCGGCAGCGCTGCCCAATCCCAGTCGGTGGCCTACGGCGGCACCGTGGAGGAGCCGGAAAACGTGGTCCGGCCGGGATACACCCTGGTATGCTGGTCCCTGACGCCGGACGGCGACGAGGCGTGGGATTTTGCCTCCGACACTGTGGAGGAGGGCATCACCCTGTACGCCATATGGGAGGAAGAATAGCTGCAAAGTAAATTCACTTAACCCCATGTGAAAGACAAGACAAAAGACCGATTGCCGTCAAAGGCAGTCGGTCTTTTTGCGATGCAGAGCACTTTCCGGGGGAAAGTACGGATAAAATACAATCTGATTCCGCCTTGCCGCGGGGAGCCGGAAGGGGTATAATAACCCTGTACCTGTGAATGTGAAAAGGGAGGCGCTGCTTTATGAACCGGGAAATCCGCGTCACTGTACTGATAGAAAACACATCAGACGGTTCTCTCGCCTGTGAACACGGACTCAGCCTTTTGATTGCATACGCCGGGCGGCGGATTCTGCTGGACGCGGGGAGCACAGACGCCTTCTGTTCAAACGCGGACGCTCTGGGGATTTCCCTGACGCATCTGGACGCCTGCGTCCTGTCCCACGGCCACTATGACCACTCCGGCGGCTTCCACGCGCTGTTTCTCCGGGACCCGGCGGCGAAGGCCTACGCCCAAAGGGGGGCGCTGGACGCCTGTTTCTCCGGCAGCGGCGGGATGCATGAGATCAGCGTGCCCCAGAATGTGGCGTCCCAGCGGGACAGATTTATTCTGATTGACGGCGTCCGGGAACTGTTTCCGGGGGTCGTTCTCGTGCCCCACAGTACGCCGGGGCTTGACCGGATTGGAGCAAAGAGCAGACTGTACCAAAAACGGAACGGTCAAATGACCCCCGACGATTTTGCCCATGAGCTGAGCCTGGTGCTCGAAACTGCCAACGGCCTGGTTATTATCAACAGCTGCTCCCATGCGGGGGCGGCCAACATCATCCGGGAGGCGAGGGCGGCCTGCGGACAGAAGCGGGTTTATGGGTATGTCGGCGGGCTGCACATGAAGGGAAAACAGGATGGCCGGGAAATCTGCACCTTTTCCGACGGGGAGCTGGACGCGCTCTGTGACTTTTTTGTGCAGGAAGGCGTTGCGCAGATTTACACCGGGCACTGTACCGGCGCGCCGGGGTTTGCGGAGCTGCACCGCCGGTTGGGAGACCGTGTCAAAAGGCTCACCACAGGGATGGTGTTTACGCTGTAAACGGAGGCGTTCTGCCGGGAGGGAAACATCTGTCTCTAGGCGGTCAACGGTTCGATTATGACCAGTATCATCAACAGTGCACAGACAATCAGGATGTCGTATACCACGATGCCAACGACCCGGATGAGCGGATTCCTGCTGCGGGTCAGCGGCAGATGCGCCTGTACCCCGCAATAATCTGCGGAGAAAAAGGTCACACCAAGCCCCATCAGCAGCACGGTGATTTGATTCAGGGCCAGTGCCAGCGGTGTTGCGGCCTCGATTTCCATGCTCAGCGCAACCGCGAACAGGAGGGCATACCCCATGGCCGCGCATATCATCCGCGGCAGAGACCCGCTGCGGAATCCTGGCGGGAGGTAACGCCGCCATGCCGGGGAATGAGGGCTGTCCTCCGCTTCAGAGGCGCCTGCCTGGGCGCACCGCAGCGCATGCATCAGCTCATCCACGCTGGCATAGCGGTTGGCCGGGTCAAGCTCTGTGCATGTTTGGATAATGCGCCCCAGCTTCCCCCCGGCTGTCACCTCTGCGGGCATTCGTCCTGTCACCAGCACATTGAGCAGCACGCCGATTGCATAAAGGTCGCTCTGCACTCCAGACGGCGCAAATCCGTATTGCTCCGGCGCGGCGAAGCCAGCCGTTCCCAACAATGTGGTGTCCCGCGGCCGGTTTGGCGTCTCATATTTTGCCGCGTTCATGTCCAGCAGCTTCACCACGCCGTCCGGAGATACGATGACGTTGGACGGCTTGATGTCCCGATGAATGATGGACGGCGTCCTGTGATGCAGCTCGGAAACGATTTGGCACAGCTGGAGCGTATAGTCCACCGCCAATTCCTCCAGCAAAGCGCCGTTTCGGTCAATCAGCTCCGCCAGCGTATCGCCGTGGATGTATTCCTCAATGACGGTCAGATTGCCTGGCCCGTCCTCCACGAGCAGCTCGATGCGGGGGACGTTGCGCACCGGCACCGCCTGTAAGGACTGGTAAACGTCCAGATGGTAGATGGAAAGCCGCTTTTTGACGAAAAATTTGTTTGTCGCCGTGTGCTGAACCAGTTGAACGGAATGCCCGGCATTGATGTCCGCAACGGTTCTGTAATAGGACAGCGCCAACTCGTCCGAGATTGTCATAGACAGCGTCCCTCCCCAATGCCTGTTTTTCGTATTATACCATAACGATTCCAAAGAGAAAAGAGGAAACCTGATTGGAACACAGAGAAGAAACATCCACCACCGCCCTGGACGGCGTATTGAAGCAGCTGGAGCCTGACGGAATCGACGCCTATCTGGACGCCTATACCAGCGACCTTGTCCATGAGGAACATCCGTTTTCCGGCTATATGCGTGGGTTGATCCGGGCAAAGAACCTGACCCAGCGGGAGGTCTTTGAGCGTGCAGACCTGCCGGACCGATATGGCTACCGGCTTCTGACCCAGGAAAAGAACACGAAGCAGCGAGATTACATTCTGCGCCTCTGCTTTGGCGCGCGGCTCACCCTGGAGGAGACCCAGCGGGCGCTGAAGCTGTATGGGATGTCGGAGCTGTATGCGAGGATTCCAAGAGACGCCGTGCTGATGATCGCCCTGAATCGGGAGATGTATGAAATTGAAGCGGTCAACGACCTGCTGACTTCCCACGGCATGGAACCCCTCAGGAGCGTTTCTTACGTGGGATAGGCGTTTTTCCACCGTTTTGGGGGGTTGCTATTGCAAATGCCAAATGCTACAATTTTTCCATAACAGTTCGCCCTGCAACAGAATGCAGGGCGCAAGGAGGAGAAAACTGTGGCAAAGCAGAAACCGGAAACAAAGCTGTGCAAGCATTGCAAAACAGAAATCCCTTATGATGCAAAGGTATGCCCCAACTGCAGGAAGAGGGTCAAAGGCGGCGCGGCAAAATGGATTATCATTGCAATCGTTGTTCTTGTCCTTTTGGTGGCGATCGGGTCTTCCGGCAGCGATGAGGGCGGCGGCAATTCGGCCACGAAGGTGGGAACGGTGGGCGACGCCTCCTCCTCCGCCTCGTCAGAGAGCGGCGATGGAGAGAACGCCGATGGCAGCGCGGCTTCCACCTCTGAGGGAGACGCCGGGGCGGAATCCCAGGGGGACGCTGAGGCGCAGACGGAGTACCGCGTGGGTGACATCCTGATGGACGGCGATGTAAAGATCGTCTATATGTCCAGCGGTGTATACACGGAGGACAACGAATATTTGCAGCCAGAAGAAGGCTATCAGTACATCTATCTCCAGTTCGCCTTTGAGAACCAGTCCGATACGGACGATGCATCCGTCAGCTTTTACAGTTTCGACTGTTACGCCGACGGCTACAGCATGGATATGTACTACGGCGGCGATGAGGATTTGTCCGCGACCCTCTCCGCAGGCCGCGCCACCTCCGGCTATATCTATTTCACTGTGCCGGAGGACGCCGAGGAAATTGAGGTAGAGTACACCACCAACTATTTCACGGAGGAGAAAATCACCTTCCTCTACGAGGGTGAGCAGGACTCCGGCTATGTCCTGGAGGGGACCGCCGAGGCCACAGCGGACGCCTTTGCCGTGGGCGACATCATTGAAGCGGGAGGGCTGACCATCACCTACCTCTCCTGCGAAACGGATACCAGCTACAGCGACTACTACCAGCCGGAAAGCGGATACCACTATGTCACCTGCACCTTTGAATTTGAGAACACAGGGGACAGCGATGAATATGTCAGCTTCTACGACTTTGACTGCTATGCCGACGGCCTGAATTGCAATCAGGCGCATTTCCGGGACGATGCACTGAGCGCTACAATTTGCTCCGGGCGCAAGGCCCAGGGAACGGTCACATTCCAGGTGCCCGATGACGCCTC
>JAJQET010000325.1 GCA_021201515.1 Clostridiales bacterium
TAGATCGTCGGCTTCGTCAGAAGGCTATCACAGACACGTCCCACCTTCACCGGCCTGGCCCTCCAGACCGATGGCAACTACTACTATGCAGTGGAAGGCATCGTTGACTTCTCCTTCACCGGCTTCGTGAAGATGGATGGCGACTGGTGGTATGTCCTGAGAGGCAGAATGCACCCGACCTTCACCCGCCTGGCCCTTCAGACCGACGGCAACTATTATTACGCTGAGGACGGCAAGGTTGACTTCGACTTCAACGGCTTCGTGAAGATGGACAGCCTGTGGTACTATGTGAAGCGGGGTCGCGTGCGTCTCGACTTCACCGGTCTGGCAAAGCAGACTGACGGCAACTACTACTATGCCGAGGACGGCATCGTGAACTTCGACTTCACCGGCATTGTGGAGCACACCAACGGTAAGTCCTACTACGTCCGGAACGGCATGGTGCGGTTCAACTACACCGGCACCGTGACCTACAACGGCAAGACCTACAATGTGGTGAAGGGCGTTGTTTCCTGAGCTCCTGCCATTCAACCCGCTCTGTCGGAACAGGTTGCATCGCTTCTCAACAGCATTCTCCAACTTGTTTACAAAATTCTGGTAAATAGAACCATGACTTGACGCAGCCCCCGAAAGCAATCTGCTTTCGGGGGTTTGCGCGTTGTCCTTCAGACAAAACAACCGGCAGGCCCTGCGCAGGACGGCGTTCTTCCTCTCTGTGAGATTTTCCTGAAAAAGCGCAGGAACCTACCGTTTTGGCAGGCACAAAAACCGTTGACGGCCCTTGAAAATGGGGGTATAATAGAAAAATAAGACTGTAATTCGGTGTCGGACGCTGTGGTCTTCCGGAAAGCGAAGCAAAAACCGCGGCGCCCACCCGAAACCGCATCTGCGCCTTGCGCAGGAGGCGGCGGGCAGGAGGAATACCATGCTAAAGAGTATGACAGGCTACGGACGGGGGGAGCTGGCCCTCCATGGCCGCACCATCACGGTGGAGGTGCGCAGTGTCAATAACCGCTATCTGGACTGCAACATCCGTCTGCCCAGGGCCTACGCCTGCGCGGAGGACGGCATCCAGCGGGCGGTGAAGAGCGCCGTCTCCAGGGGCAAGGTGGATGTGTTCGTCACGGTGGAGCAGGAGGCCGCCGAGGCGGTGGCCGTCCGGGTGAACGAGGCCATGGCGGCGGGCTATGTGGCCGCCTTCCGGTCCATGACGGAGCAATACCATCTGGCGGGAGAGGTTTCCCTGGACCTGATCGCCCGTATGCCGGACGTGGTGCAGGTGGAGAAAACGCCGGAAAACCTGGAGGAGCTGACGGAGGATCTGCTGGCGGCGACCCAGGCCGCCCTGGCGGACTTTGACGCCATGCGCGGCCGGGAAGGGCAGAAGCTCTATGAGGACCTGTCTCAGCGGCTGGACACCATGGAGGGCTTTGTGGCCGTGGTGGAGCGCCGCTCCCCGGAGACGGTGGCGGCGTACCGGGAGCGGCTCTATGCCCGCATCCAAGAGACCCTGGCCGACCGGCAGATCGACGAGGGCCGGGTGCTGACCGAGGTGGCCATCTTTGCCGATAAGGTGGCCGTGGCGGAGGAGACGGTGCGGCTGACCAGCCACATCGCCCAGTTCCGCACCATGCTGGAGGGTGGACAGCCCATCGGCCGCAAGTTGGACTTCCTGATTCAGGAGATGAACCGGGAGACCAACACCATCGGCTCCAAGTGCAACGACCTGGAGCTGTCCACCGTGGTGGTGGACATGAAGGCGGAGCTGGAAAAAATCCGGGAACAGGTGCAGAACGTGGAGTGACGCCGCGGGGAGGGAATCCTTTGAAACTGGTGAATATTGGCTTTGGGAACATGGTTTCGGCAGAGCGGATCGTCACGGTCGTCAGCCCGGACTCCGCCCCCATCAAGCGGCTGGTGCAAGAAGGCCGGGACAGGGGCGTCCTCATCGACGCCACCTATGGCCGCCGCACCCGCAGCGTGATCGTTACGGATTCTGACCATGTGATTCTGTCGGCGGTACAGCCGGAGACAATCGCGGGCCGGGTCAACGGCAGAGACCCCAGCCCGGAGACGGAGGAAGCGCATGACTGAGGGACAGAAGCAGGGGCAGCTGATTGTCATCTCCGGGCCCTCCGGAGTGGGCAAGGGGACGCTGATTGAGGAGCTGCAAAAACGGAGGGGCGATTTGGGCTTTTCCGTTTCCTATACCACCCGGCCCCCCCGGGTAAACGAGGTGGACGGCAAGCATTACTTCTTCGTCACCCAGCAGGAGTTCCAGCGCCGGGTGGAGGAAGGGGACTTTCTGGAGTACGCCGGTTATGCGGATAACGCCTACGGCACCTCCCGGAGCCAGGTGGACGCCATGCTGCGCCGGGGCCAGACCGTCATCCTGGATATTGAGACCAAGGGGGCCATGCAGGTGCGGGAGCGCCGTCCGGATGCCACCCTGATTTACATCCTGCCGCCCTCCTATGAGGAGTTGAAGGCCCGCCTGTACGGACGCAGGACGGAGGACGAGGCCACCATCCGCAAGCGTCTGGCCCAGGCGAAGAAGGATTTGCCCTATATCCCGAAGTATGACTTCGTGGTGGTGAACTGCCAGGTGGCGCTGGCGGTAAATGAACTGAATGAGATTCTCCGGGCCGCCAGCCACAAGAGCTGCTATATGCAGGAGGTCATTGGGCGGTATGACCGTTCCTTTGCGGAGGACGGACCGGCCGGGCAGATGTGACAGCCGTTTGAAAGGAAGGATTTGTTATGATTTTATATCCCATGAATGAGTTGCTGACCAACGTTTCCAGCCGTTATGAGCTGGTGAATCTGGTGGCCCACCGGGCGCGGCAGCTGTCCGGCGAGGCGGAACAGGAGCGGACTCCGCTGAAGGAGAAGCCGGTGACCATCGCCCTGAACGAGGTCTGGGCGGGAGAGCTGGTGCCGGAGCCGGAGGATGAGGAGACGGAGGCCGCCCCGGCGGAAGATGTGGCTGCGGCTCCGGAGGAAGCAGAGGAAGCGGAAGAGGCGGAGTGAGCTCTGCCTCGAACGAAAAGACACTTATGCAAGGCAACACCGTATCACTCAGGCTGCCGGTGTGTGCAAACCGGGCGGCCGGGAGCTGTGCGCTGTTGCCTTTCCTGATGGTTGGAGAAGGGAGGAGCCCAGGTGGAGGTCGTGACGCTTTGCCAGGTGGCCGTGTCAGCGGCCACCTATGCCATCGATAAGCCCTACACCTACCTCGTCCCGGAGGGGTTGCTGGAGGCGGCCAGGCCGGGGATGCGGTGCATTGTCCCCTTCAGCCAGGGCAACCGGCGGGTGGAGGGCATCCTGCTCCGGGTCTGGCAGGGGGAGAGGCTCCCCCGGCTCAAGCAGGTGCTTCAACTGCTGGACGAGCAGCCGGTGCTGGACGAGGCCATGCTGGAGCTGGCCCTCTGGATGCAGCAGCGGTACTTCTGCACCGTGTATGACGGGGCCAAGGCCATGCTCCCCACAGGGTTGTACTACGCCCTGCGGGACAACTTCTCCCTCTGCGCCGGGGTGGATGAGGCCAGGGCCCTTGCCGAGACCGCCCATGCCCCCGCCCAGCGGCGGGTGGTGGAGGTGCTGCTGGCCGGGGGCGGCATGGCGGAGCGGCAGGCCATCTATGCCGCCTTTGAAAAGAAAAGCCCCACCCAGGCCCTGCGGGCCTTGCAGGACAAGGGGCTCATCCGGCTGGAGACCAGCTCCGTCCGGGGAGTTGGCGACAAGACCGAGCGGGTGGCGGAGCTGGCCTGCCCGGAGGAGGAAGCGCTGGCCCAGCTGAAGCCCAGCGCAAAGGTCCAGCGGGCCGTGGTGCGCTTTCTGGCCCAGGTGGGCGGCGGTGCCTCTCTGAAAGACATCGATTACTTTACCGGCGCGAAAAAGGCCACCCTCACCGCCCTGGAGAAGAAAGGGCTGGTGGCCCTGTTTCAACGGGAAGTGTTCCGCCGGGAGGCGCGGCAGGCGGTGGAGCGGCAGAGCGTCCCCACCCTGAATGCCGAACAGGAGGATGCCTTCCGGGGCATCGCCGCGCTGATGGACGCCGGGCGGCCCGCCTGCGCCCTGCTGTACGGCGTCACCGGCAGCGGCAAGACCCTGGTGTATATCAAACTGATCCACAAGGCCCTGGCGGAGGGGAAAACCGCCCTGATGCTGGTGCCGGAGATCGCCCTGACCCCCCAGATGCTCCGCCGTTTTCAGGCGCAGTTTGGGGAGCGGGTGGCGGTGCTCCACTCCGCCCTCTCCGTGGGGGAGCGGTATGACGAGTGGAAGCGGGCCAAAAGCGGCAGGGCACAGGTGGTCATCGGCACCCGGTCGGCCATCTTCGCCCCCCTGGAGGGGCTGGGCCTTATCATCCTGGACGAGGAGCAGGAGGGCAGCTACAAGTCGGAGACCCTGCCCCGCTACCACGCCAGGGACATCGCCAAGTACCGCTGCAAGCAGACCGGGGCCACCCTGGTGCTGGG
>JAJQET010000260.1 GCA_021201515.1 Clostridiales bacterium
CCGCCTCCACTGAACCGGGCGGCACCACCGGCTCCGGTGAAACTGGCGGCACCACCGGGTCCGTCGAAACGGGCGGCTCCACCGGCTCCGAAAACGGAACCGAAGGCGGCGAAACTGCGGGCACCTCCGGCGAGGCTGCTCAGTCAGAGGAAACGACCTCAGAAACCGCAGCGGAGGACTGAGGCCAGCCGTAAAAAACGGCCAATTCTCCCTTGACAAATGGAGCAAGACGATGTAATCTAGAGAAGAAAACTAGAACGTGCCGCCCATGAGGGCATGGGCGGCGGAGAACCGGTAAGCTGGAGGACAGTATGGAAGAAATCGTAATTGTAAGCGCGGCGAGAACGCCGTTTGGTAAGTTTGGCGGCGCACTGGGGGGGTATCAGGCCCCGGAGCTGGGCGGCATGGCAATTAAGGAGGCCCTGTCCCGGGCGCAGATCACCGGCGACATGGTGGACGAGGCCATCATGGGCATCGTGGTGCCCGCAGGGGTGGGGCAGGTGCCTGCCCGGCAGGCCGCTATCAAGGGGGGCATCCCCCACAACGTGCCCTCCTTCACTATCAACAAGGTGTGCGGCAGCGCATTGAAGGCGGTGGAGCTGGCCGCCCAGATCATCAAGGCCGGCGACGCCCAGACCATCGTGGCGGGGGGCATGGAGTCCATGTCCAACGCACCCTACCTGCTGCCCGGCGCACGCTGGGGCCAGCGGATGTTTGACGGCAAAATGGTGGACTCCATGGTGAAGGACGGTCTCTGGTGCCCGGAGAACGACGTTCACATGGCGGTCATCGGCGGCCGGGTGGCCACGGAGTACGGCGTCACCCGGCAGGAGATGGACCGCTGGGCGGTGCGGAGCCAGCAGAAGTGGGCCGAAGGAGAGGAAAAGGGCGTCTTTGAGGACGAGCACTTCCCCGTGGAGGTCAAGCAGCGGAAGGCCGTCGTCACCATGACAAAGGACGAGGCCCCCCGGCCCGGCACCACCATGGAGGGCCTGGCGAAGCTGAACCCCCTGTTCGTCCCCGACGGAGCCATCACCGCGGGCAACGCCCCCGGCACCAACGACGGCGCTTCCGCCGTGGTGGTGATGAGCCGGAGCCATGCGGAAAAGCTGGGTGTGCCGATTCTGGCCACCATCCGGGGCTACGCCCAGGTCTCCCGGGAGTCCCGCTATATCTCCACGGTGCCGGGCCTCTCCATCCGGGCGCTGATGGACAAGTACGGCCTGACCCTGAACGACTTTGATATTATGGAGATCAATGAGGCGTTTGCCGCCGTTCCCCTGGTCAGCGGCCTGAAAATCCTGGGTATGAGCTGGGAGGAGATGGACGCAAAGGTCAACGTCAACGGCGGGGCCGTGGCGGTGGGCCATCCCATCGGGGCCTCCGGCACCCGGATTCTGATGACCATGATCTGGGAGCTGAAACGCCGGGGCCAGCACAGCGGCGTCTGCGCCATCTGCTCCGGCATGGGCCAGGGCGACGCCGTCTGGATCACGGTGGAATAACGAGCATATCAGGTGGAACAGGAGAACGGACTATGAAAATCATGGTGATCGGCGCAGGGCAGATGGGTCAGGGCATCGCCCAGGTGATGGCGGAGGCCGGCCATATTACCCTGCTGAACAATCTGGATCATACCGCCCCGGAACAGGGCATCCGCAACATCGCGGAGCGGCTGAAACGGGCGGTGGCCAAGGGCCGCCGGACGGAGGAGAGCGTGGCCAATGTGTTGAAGGGCGTCCACGCCTCCCACAGCCTCCGAGATGCGGAGCGGTGCGACATGGTGTTTGAGGCCCTGGCGGAGGACGAGGCCCTGAAGGGTTCCGTTTTGAAGGAGCTGGACGGCATCTGTCAGGGCAGCTGCATCTTCGCCAGCAATACCTCCTCTCTGCCCATCACCCGGCTGGCCTCCTACACCCACCGACCGGAGAAGGTGGTGGGGATGCACTTTATGAATCCTGTTCCCGTCATGAAGCTGGTGGAGATCATCCCCGGCCTCGCCACCAGCAAGGACACCATGAAGCAGGTCACCATCCTGGCCCGGGAGCTGGGCAAGGTTGCAGTGGAGGTGCGGGATGTCCCCGGCTTCGTCTCCAACCGGGTGCTCCAGGCGTTGATTAACGAGGCCATCTGGTGCCTGTACGACGGCACCGCCACGGTGGAGGGCATTGACAACGTGATGCGCTACGGCATGAATCACCCCATGGGGCCCCTGGAGACGGCGGACCTCATCGGGCTGGACACGGTGCTGTCCATTCAGCAGGTGATTTACGAGGGCTACGGCCAGGAGAAGTACCACCCCTGCCCCCTGCTCCAGAACTATGTGGACGCAGGCTGGCTGGGCAAGAAGGTGGGCCGCGGCTTCTACCGCTACAAAGGGGGCAAAAAAGTTGTTGTTTGACCTGACACCCGAACAACTGCTGGTGCAAAAGTTGGCCCGTGACTTCGCCCAAAACGAGGTGGCCCCCATCGCGGCGGAAATCGACAGGGACAGCCGCTTCCCTCAGGAGACGGTGGACAAGCTGTTCCGCTACGGCTTCTTCGGCATCTGCTGCCCCAAAGCCTACGGCGGCGCAGGCGGGGACACCATGAGTTACGTCCTGATGCTGGAGGAGCTGGCAAAGTGCTGCGCCTCCACCGCGGTCATCACCTCTGTCCACGGCGGGCTGTGTATGTACCTTCTGAACCGATTCGGCAGCGGGGAGCAGAAGGCCCAGTGGCTCCCCCGGATGAACCGGGATACCCTCTGTTCCTTCGCCCTGACGGAGCCGGACGCCGGAACCGACGCCGCCACCGTCAGCACCATGGCCCTCCAGGATGGGGAGGACTATGTCTTGAACGGCAGCAAGACCTTCATCACCAACGCAGGCCATGCGGGGCTGTACATCATCCTGGCCTCCACCGACCGCACGAAGGGGACGAAGGGCATCACCGCCTTTTTGGTCAGCGCCGACAACCCCGGCCTCACCGTGGGCCCGCCGGAGGAGAAGATGGGCCTCCACGCCAGCGCCACCTGCGAGGTGGTGTTGCAGGACTGCCGGGTGCCCGTCTGTGACCGGCTGGGCCGGGAGGGGGAAGGCATGAAAATCGCCCTCTCCGGCCTGGACTGCGGCCGCATCGGCATCGCCACCCAGTCCGTGGGCATCGCCCAGGGGGCCATTGACCAGACGAAGGAATACGTCAGCCAGCGGGTGCAGTTCGGCAGGCGCATCTCCCAGTTCCAGAACACCCAGTTCGTGCTGGCCTCTCTGCAAACCAAAACCGATGCCGCCCGGCTGCTGGCCTGGCGGGCCGCCGCCCTCCGGGACGGGGGCAAGCCCTTCGGTCAGGAGGCGGCCATGGCCAAGCTCTTCGCCTCGGAGACTGCCAACGAAGTGACCAGGGCCTGCCTCCAGCTTTTCGGCGGCTACGGCTATACCAGGGCCTACCCCATCGAGCGGATGATGCGGGACGCCAAGGTGACGGAGATTTACGAGGGCACCTCGGAGGCCCAGAAAATCGTCATTTCCAGGGCCATGGGGGTGCGGTAAGCGCCCTCGCAGCAGATGAAACACACAGCGCGGCGCATCGCCCGGTTGGGAGATGCGCCGCCTTTGTCACAGCTTGACCTCATAGCAGGAGGAATCCCCCAGCTCCGCCTCTGACAGAAAGGAGAACACGCTCTCCACCATGGCGTGAATACTCTCCGCACTGTAAAAGGCGATGTGGGGGGTCAGAATCACGTTGGGGAAGCTGCGGAGGACGGCCATCTGCCGGTTGGCGATGGGTACCCCGCTGAGGTCCTGGTAAAACAGGCCCTGTTCCTCCTCCAGCACATCCAGGGCCGCGCCCCCCAGCTTGCCCTCTTCCAGTCCGGCGATCAGGGCCTCGGTGTCGATCAGGTCCCCCCTGGCGGTGTTGACGATGAGGGCCCCCTCCTTCATCCGGCCGATGGTCTTTTGATTGATAAGGTGGTAGTTCTCGGCGGTGCTGGGGCAGTGGAGGGAAATCACATCGCTCTCCCGGAATACCTGCTCCAGACTGGCATAGCGCAGGAAGGCGGCGGCCTCCGGGTTTTGATACTGGTCGAAGCCCAGCACAGAGGCCCCCATGGCGTGGGCGTTTTTCGCCAGGGTGCAGCCGATGCGCCCGGTGCCAATGACACCCAGGGTGCAGCCGGACAGGTCCCGGCCCAGCTTGCCCCGGAGGGTGTAGTCCTGCATCCGCATACACTGTAAGGTGTAGGGCACCTGTCGGAGCAGCATCATGGCCAGCATCAGGCTGTAATTGGCCACCGCCTCCGGCGGGTACAGGGCGTGGCATACCCGCAGCCCCAGACTGCGGCAGGCGTCCAGGTCGATATAGTCGTAGCCAATGGTGCGGGCGCAGACGAAGGCCACCCCCAGCCTTGCCCAGCCCTCCAGCACATCCCGTCCCACCGGGGTGAGAAAGACGGTGACGGCGTCGTACCCCTCCGCCAGGGCGGCGGTGTCCTGGGT
>JAJQET010000311.1 GCA_021201515.1 Clostridiales bacterium
GCCGCAGGGTTGCCCGACCCCATCGGCGAACAGCTGCTGGACTTCTACTGGGATCTGCTCCATCTGGACTTCGGTGAATCCAGACGTATTCAGTCGGGCGTGTCCGTGGTGGACGTGATTGGTGAGAAGTTCACCATATCAATGCGCATGGGCGTCATTTCCCTGGCAATCTCGCTATGCCTGGGCGTCCTGTTGGGCATAGGGCAAACCATAGGAAAAGACCGATTGGTGGACCACATAGGAACGGCATATACCGTCTTTGTCAACGCGGTGCCGGCGCTGGTGTCCTACTCCCTTGTGCTGGTCATCGGCTCCCGTATCTTCGGGCTGCCCTCGGTGTATTCCAGTCGGTCGAACACAGCGCTGTCCATGGTGCTGCCCATCATATGTATCTCCCTGAGTTCCATTGCAGGCTACGCGCTGTGGACCAGGCGGTATATGGTGGATGAGATCACCAAGGACTACATCAAGCTGGGCAAGGTCAAGGGCCTTTCCACCAGCCAGATCATGGTGCGGCACGTGCTGCGCAACGCCTTTGTGCCCCTGGCGCAATATCTGCCCGCCTCCTTCCTGCTGACCATCAGCGGCTCGCTGCTGGCGGAGCGGTTCTTCTCCGTCCCCGGCATGGGCCCGCTGCTGACCGACGCCATCGGCCGGTATGACCTGAACGTTGTGCAGACGCTGGTAATTCTCTACGGCTCGTTGGGCGTGCTGGGCGTGTTCCTGGGTGACGTCCTGATGATGCTGATTGACCCGCGGATCTCGCTGACCGGAAAAGGAGGGGGAGCAAGATGAGCAACGAAAACGTAAAAACCGTGACCGTGGACGAAACGGTGAACGAGGACGAGCTGTTCCACTTCGTACCCTACTCTGCGGAGCAGGCGGAGGCCATCGGCTACTCTGACTACTCCTACTGGGGCAGCGTGCTGAAGAACTTCCTGAAGAATAAGGTGGCCGTGACCCTGGCCATCCTGTTCATCGCCCTGTTTATCTTCTCCTTCATCGCCCTTGCCATCGGCAAGTACAACTTTGCGGAGCTGAAAACGGACACCACCATGGCCTTCATCTCCCCCAACAGCGAGTACTGGTTCGGCACCGACAACCTGGGCCGTGACTACTGGTGCCAGGTGTGGTACGTAAGCCATACCTCCATCAAGCTTCCGGCGCTGGTGGCCGTGGGCGAGTGCGCCCTGGGCGTCAGCATCGGCCTGATTTGGGGCTACATCCGGTCGGCGGACCGGTTCTTCACCGAGCTGTACAGCCTGATCAACAACATCCCCACCATCATTTACATGACCCTGATCGCCCTGCTGGTGGGCCGCAGCTTCATCATCATGGCGGTGTCCATGATTCTGATTGGCTGGCTGACCATGGCCCGGAACGTCAGAAACCTGGTCATCATGTACCGTGACCGGGAGTATAACCTGGCCTCCCGCTGCCTGGGCACCCCCCTGGGCCGCATCCTGACCAAGAATATCCTGCCCTACCTCATCAGCGTCATCATCCTGCGGCTGAGCCTGTCCGTCCCCAGCACCATCTCCCTGGAGTCTACCCTGTCCTACCTGGGCCTGGGCCTGGACAACGATACGCCGTCCCTGGGTATCCTGCTCCGTGACGCCCGGAACTACTTCCTGAACTACCCCTACCTGCTGATTTTCCCGGCCGTCATCGTATCCATTATTACCGTCACATTCTACCTGGTGGGCAACGCCTTCTCCGACGCCGCCGACCCCAGAAACCACGTTTAAGGAGGGACATGATATGGCAGAAAAGACCCCTATTTTGTCCGCAAAGGACGTGGAGATTCAGTTCAGCCTCCGCGGCAACAAGCTGAAGGCCATTCGGAAATGCTCCCTGGACCTGTACGAGGGCGAGACCCTGGCCATCGTGGGCGAGTCCGGCTCCGGTAAGTCCGTGTTCACCAAATCCTTCCTGGGGATGCTGGATGCCAACGGCAAAATCACCGGCGGCAGCATCACCTATGAGGGCATCGACATCTCTAAGTACACCACCGAGAAGCAGTGGCGTGACATCCGCGGCAGAAAGATCGCCATGGTCATGCAGGACCCCATGACCTCCCTGAACCCCCTGAAAAAGGTGGGCAAGCAGATTCAGGAGAGCATTGAGCTGCACCGGGGCGTCAAGGGCGCCGAGGCCAAGAAGATGGCCATTGAGATGCTGGATAAGGTGGGCATCCCCGACCCGGAGCGGCGCTACAACCAGTATCCCCACGAGTTCTCCGGCGGTATGCGCCAGCGCGTGGTCATCGCCATCGCCGTGGCCTGCCAGCCCCAGATTCTGATCTGCGACGAGCCCACCACCGCTCTGGACGTGACCATTCAGGCCCAGATTCTGGACCTGATCCGCAACCTGAAGAATGAGCTGAACATGACGGTGGTTTACATCACCCATGACCTGGGCGTTGTGGCCAACGTGGCCGACCGCATCGCGGTCATGTACGCCGGTCAAATCGTGGAATACGGCAACGCCGATGAGATTTTCTATGACGCATGGCACCCTTACACCTGGGCGCTGCTGTCCGCCCTGCCTCAGCTGGGCGTCAAGGGGCAGGATTTGCCCTCCATCGAGGGCACGCCTCCCAACCTGTTCCAGGAAACCAAGGGCGACGCCTTCGCCCCCCGGAACAAGCAAGCTCTGGCCATTGACTTTGTGAAGGAGCCGCCTTTCTTCGAGGTCACCCCCACCCACAAGGCCAAGACCTGGTATCTGGACCCCCGGTGCCCCGCCTTTGAGCGGCCTGAGAACATCCGCAACTACAAGGAAAAGATTCGTCAGAGAGGGTGATTGAAATGGCAGAAAAAGAGAAACTGATCGAGGTAAAAGACCTCCAAATCACCTTCGGTTCCGGTCGGAAGAAGTTCGTCGCGGTGGATCATGTCAACTTTGACATCTACAAGGGTGAAACCTTCTCCCTGGTGGGCGAGTCCGGCTCCGGCAAGACCACCATCGGCCGTGCCATCATCCGGGTCAACCCCACCTCTGCCGGTGAAATCTACTTCAAGGGCCAGAAAATCAACGGCAAGATTTCCAAGGAGCTGGACCAGGAGGTCATCCGGAAGTGCCAAATGATTTTCCAGGACCCTCAGGCCTCCCTGAACGAGCGCGCCAAGGTGGACTACATCATCTCTGAGGGCCTGTACAACTTCCACCTGTACAAGGACGAGGCGGACCGTGAGTGCAAGGTGCAGGAGGCCCTCCACGAGGTTGGCCTGCTGCCGGAGTTCGCCTCCCGGTTCCCCCACGAGTTCTCCGGCGGTCAGCGGCAGCGTATCGGCATCGCCCGCGCCCTGGTCATGGAGCCGGAATTCATCGTGGCGGACGAGCCCATCTCCGCTCTGGACGTGTCCATCCGGGCCCAGGTGCTGAACCTGCTGAACAAGCTGAAGGCCAGCCGCGGGCTGACCTACCTGTTCATCGCCCACGACCTGTCCGTCGTCCGGCTCATCTCTGACCGTATCGCGGTCATTTACAAGGGCCGCATTGTGGAGCTGGCCGAGGCGGAGGAGCTGTTCCTGAACCCGCTGCACCCCTACACCCAGGCGTTGCTGTCCGCCGTACCCATTCCCGACCCGGAGCTGGAGAAGAAAAAGAAGCTGCTGGTCTATGACCCCAGCGTCCATGACTACTCCGTGGACGGGCCCATCTGGTACGAAATCAAGCCGGGCCACTTCGTCTACGGCAACAAGAAGGAACTCAAGGGATACGAAGCGATTGTGAAATAAGGTTTGGCATGAAAAAGTTGTGGCGCATCTATCATCAATCCTACATGATTCGGCCAACGGTATACCGCTCCCTGGTGAAAAGCGCTGTTGTCCTGCTGCTGGCCGTGCTGTGGAACCAGTTCATCAACAACGGCCTGTTCACCATCGGCTACGCCTTCCTGGCGCTGGGATTGATTTGTATGGCCCTGGCCTGGTTCAACTACCTGAGTCTGGACGGCGTCCGTGTGAACTTTGCCATCCTGGACAAGCTGAAAGAGCGCAGGAGCAGGCAAAGGCAGCACAACAAAAAGGATATGGTGGACTATGTGCAGGAGCCTGTGGTGTCCTTTGACGAGCTGGAGCCGGAGGAGCGCACCGCCTGCGGGCTGGTGTCCTCCTTCCTGACAGGGTTGCTGTTTGCGCTGCTGAGCCTGTTCTTCTGATTGTTTCCATTTGCAGAGCCGAGGGCCTGCCCCAAACGGGGCAGGCCCTTTGTGTTTCTCAGAACCAAAAGTGAAACACCACGTTCAGCAGCATTGCCGCGAGGAGCAGCAGGACGGCCCCCAGGAACACCAGCGCCACCGCCAGCAACACCTGCCCGTATCGCTTTGCTGCCGCCGGATGCCGGTAGTTCAGAGCAAACACGGGAAGCAGCAGGACAGAAGCGATGAGGAAGGTCAGGAACGGCCCGACGAAACCCTCCCAAAAGCTGCCGCTGTGCCACAGGAACTGATAACCTAGTCCC